>CAYUWE010000060.1:0-6527 GCA_964448255.1 uncultured bacterium
GAAGCTTGAGTAGATATCGTTTCTTTAAGCTCAGAGATAATCTCTTTTTGCTCATCAATTGTCTTATTTGCGCTCTCTAGCTCATTTCTAAGAGCTTCTACGCTTTGCTGTAGGAAATTAATTATTTCTGTTTTCATTAGTATATTCCTTTAGTTATTGCATTTACAAAGAACATAACCATCCCTAAAGATACCATAGTCATAAGCGTGTCAATAAGTAGCCATTGTGGTTTGTGAGATAGGTAAGCTCTCTTTCTTGTTAATCTTCTGAATTTTAATAGTGTTTTCATATTTATTGTTTTTTAATGTTTAATAATTCCCAAGAGTTACAATATAGTTTAGCTTCAACTATATAGTAAGTTGTAGAGTAAACTCCAAATGCATTCTTAGCTGTTAATGAAGCACTAACTTCTACAATCCAATTACCCTCTTCTGTTTTAGTTTTCTTAGTCACGTATCCGTCTGTAGAAGCTCCTGAATACTTAGCATATTTTAGTACTGATTCAGAAACTACGTTCTTTACTAAGATAGTATTTAGTCCGTAAGAATCCTCAAAGTAGCATTTGTTGTCATCTCCACAAGCTCCTGCCATAATTACTAATAGTACTATTACTCCTGTTATTTTTAAAATTGTTTTCATATTAATTATTTTTTTAGATATTTACTTAATTTGTTTTCTGATTAATAATCGCTTAATAGTTCGTTAATTTCAAAGTCATACTGAGAATATACATTCTCGATTGTGTTTAATGTGTTAATGTAAGTGTTTTTCATTGTTTTTTTATTTAATTGTTAATTATGGTACAAATATACAATACTTTATTTCTTTTTTCCAAATTTATTTACGAAAATTTTACGAAAATTTTTATTCTTATCTGTAAAACAAGAAAATCCCCTCCAAAAAAAAGAGGGGAATCTTACACTATTTGTTTCCTTTTATAGCTTTTATTATGTTAGCTAAGTGTGGTGCTAAACATATAATTGCTATACTTATCCAAAATGCATCCATAATTTACTTATTTGAGTTTTCTATAGCTATTGAATGAAAACTAGTTGATTGTGATTGTGCTAATAATGATAATTTATTCATAATATATTTATTTAGTTATCTACCTTGACCTCTATAGGTCTTTTTATATTTATTCTGTCCTTTACTAGCGTTCTTAGAGTGTACTCCTTTACGCTTCTTTCTAGGCTTCTCTATGCGTGTTGTTGATATTACTTTAGCCATTATCTAACTACTTTATATGTCTGACCATTTTTCCAAACAAACTCCTCAGTACCGCAAGGAACTTCTACCTGTATTGTAGAGCCTGAAACACCACCACCTGAACTTAAAGTGTCGCAAGTTCTATTTATAGTAGTATCCTCTACATTACCATTAATAGTCTTAGTAGTGCAGTAATATAAAGATGACTCTTCTACATTCCCACTAATTGATAAACTACCTGTTCTAGCTCTTAAGGTAGACTCTTCTACATTGCCATTAACAATAATCTTTAAGTCAGCTCTTAGGTTAGCCTCTTTTACATTTCCACTAACAACTAAATCTCCATTAACAAATATGTTACCTCCACCCTCTACGTTTCCGTTAATGTTTAGATTACCTGTTACAGTCAAAGTATATCCGTTTAACTCTACATTATGGAATACTTTATCTCCACTAAAAGACATATCCTCAGTAAGCTCTAAGTTGCCTGTTCTAGATTGAAAGTTATTTTTTAACTGTGCTGTCACTAACTCTGTACATTCGTCAGGTTTACAGCTCATCATTGCTAAAGGTACAAAAGCAATCAAAGCGATTAGCATTAATTCATTGAAGTTTTTCTCGATTTTTCTCATTTTAATTTAATTTAAGGTTTATTTATTGTATTGTGAATTTAAGCTTGTAGTTACTATTAGAATACTTTCCGCTTCTGTTGAATATCATTACATAATCACCTGACCCTGAAATAACATCCATAACTTCATCGTATTTATTGCCTGAACTATAATTCAAGAAGTAAAGTTTTCCGCTCTTGTGAAAGTATACTTTATTTATAGTTACAACCTCACCTGAAGGTTTTTTAATTTTTACCGTTTCAAAAGTGCTTTCTACTTCTGTTGCTAAACTTGTTCCATACTCAAAGACATAGATAACTAATTTACTAAATGTGTCTTGTATAGCGAACTTACAATCAGAATTATATGTAGCTGAGTTTGTAAATACTCCGTCAGCTTCAAAACTTCTGTAAGTTTTATCTGTTGGGTCGCCAAATTCGTCTTTAAAAGTTCCTTCAACCCATTGAGCGTTTACTAAGTTAAATGTTAAAATTGTTACTAATGTTAAAATTGTGTTTTTCATTTTAATTTAAGGTTTATTTGTTATTATTATATTTACTTAGTGGAGCTTCTCCACGTGATTCTAGTTCTTTCTGTAGGTTTGCAAGCGCACGCCACGCTACTTTCGTACTATGTAGCATTCCGTCATCATCTACTGTACCCGCTTCGATTAGATGTCTTGTAAGAGCGTCTAATTCATCACCACTCTTAGACCTATCCCAAGCTAAAGGTAAATCAGGATTATGTTGCATTTGACCTGCTAAACTACATCTAGCTATCTCTCCTAGTGCGTCAGGAAAGTAAGCCAATACCCCTGAGAATATTGGCGTAGCTTTTCTTCTCTCTGCTTTAGTCATTCTTACCCAACTCCATTAGTTCATTAACAGCAGTACGTCCACCGATTACAACAGCACATCCAATAGCAGGTTTCTTACCTGCCTTAGCGTATGCGAAAGCGTATTTTTCGTGGTCTATACCGCATCCAACTTGGCAACCGAACACTCTAGAGTTAGCTCCTACAAAATACTCTGTATAAGCTTGAGTATGTAAGTGACCCTGTACTGTAGAACGCATATCAGCACGACACTTAGTCTTAGCTGTACCTCCTTCACCGTGAATGTAGTGCACACCGTCAATATCTACAGATACTACGAATTTCCAATTAGGAGTTTCTAATACTTCTTTATACTCTTTTATCCATTTAGCAGGAACTTGAGAGCTCTGAGCTTTACGCATAATGATTCTGTCGTGGTTACCGATAGTAACGTGAGCGTCAGGAAATTGATGATACCACCGCTTTAAGCGTCCAATAGCTAATTCTAACTCTTGAGCACCGCCCATACCATTAGCGTCTGTTTCGTGATAAGAGCTATAGTGATTGTCTATAACATCACCAATAAATACAACCTGATTACAATTGTATCTATTATATACTTCAACACAATGGTCGAAATATCCGTCTAAATCAAAAGGAGCGTGTAAGTCACCAATGACTAGTACTCTACTTTCTTTGTTGTTAAAGAACTCGAAGTTTGCTAACTTCTGTCCTGATAAACGAGGTCTGAAATCTTTTTTCATATTATTTATTAAAGGTTAAAAAATTCAAAAGGTGAAACTGTACCCTGAGTACCTGTCATATTACGTAATGACATAATACATCCGTAAGTTAAATCCATAACAAACTCCTTACTTTCTAGTTCTTCTACAATATAAGAAACTATATTAGGGTATTCTACATTAGCCTTAGCTAATTTGTCTTGATAAATTGGTCTTAATTTTTCTAGTAAATTCATATTTTTTATTATTTATAGTGCAAACGTACAAAATAAAAACGACATACGCAAGCTTTTTCTTAAAAAAGTTTAGAGGAGCTTTTACACTCCTCCTCACTTCAGGGGTTTACTTACTCTTTTTCAGCATTTCCTTTTCCTTAATTAACTCTGATAAGTGATATAATTCACCACAAGCTCTCTTGTATTTCTCAGTGTCTTGTTTACCTGTAGAATGTAAGAACATTAACTTAGTAGCCATTTGGTCTGCAAACTTTCTAAGGTCTGTTAGACTTAGTTTCTTAAGGTCTTTAGTAGTAACTATCTCCTTACTCTGTAACTTCTGCAGCTTCATAAATTGACTTTAATTCACGATTAACACTAGCTATACAAGGTGAACAGTTAGAAACAACTCTTTTAGCGTTAAATACTTCGTTATAGATATCTACTAACTTCTGTTGTTCTGAAGGCTTTACAGCGCTTCTAGGCTGCGAAAACCATACTTTTAGCCAATCGTAAGACTCTAAGCTTAAGTCGTTTAGTTTACGGTTAGGAAACAGTTTATTTAAGCTCTCTTTACGTGCAGCACATCCACAATCGTCAGTTATAGCTTCTACAACAGCTTTAATTCCTGTAGCTTCTGTAAACTTCTCAATCTTATCACCAAGACCTTTGTCATTAGCACCTCCTAAGATGTCATTTACTACTGATTTTTTTACTTTTAGTTTCTGAGCTATCTTACCTGCAGATACTCCTTCGTCAAATAATTCAAAAACTTTTTGATTCAAATTTTCCATTTTATTTAGATTTATAGTTATTAATGAAATTCTCGTACTCTTCTTTTAGCTCTTCAGCTATAGCTATTTTAGCTTTCTTCATAGTTCTGTATATAGTCTGAGTTCCAAGTCCTGATTCTTCTGCTAGTTGCTTGAAAGTTTTACCTCCTTTAAGGTATTTCTCAAACAATAAAGCATCAAACCAATGTAACTCTTCTCCTACAACTTCGTACATTCTACGTTCTAACTCTTCTAGAGCTTCTCTATAAGGGTCACCATTCTCATAAGGAATAACCTCGTCAAAGTCAATCTCTGAATGGTTTCCGTCAGTATAAGTCTTGTAAATATTGTTTTTCTTTAATTTAATATCATTTAAAACTATACTTCTTAACGTAAAGAATAAATAACCTTTTCTTACATTTCCGTTATCATCAATAACCTTCTCATATAAGTCAGGGTATCTAGAGAGTCTAATGTACATATCCTGTACAAAGTCCTCAGCGTCACGCTGTATTCTAGGTAAATTACCTGCAATAGCTAAAACCATTTCCTTGCACTCTTTGTGGTGCTTATATATTAGCTCTAAGGCTTTGTTTACATTACTCATTATCTACGTATTTAATAGTGAAAGCTACACAAAAGAATATAACTTGTAAATAGTTTACTGTATACTCCTCTGTTTCTATTGAGTCGTAATCTGCTCCAAAATAGAAGCCTTTAATAAGACTTACTTCAAATAAAGCGTTTTTATGTATAGTATAAGTTCTAACTAAAGCAAAAGCTAATACTATGTATGTGAAAATAAATATATCCATTTTTAAAATAAATTAGGATTCAACTCTTTTGGTGCGTGTTTATCAAAATCAATCTTAGGCTCTTGTTCCTGTTTTTTAACGTCAATAAGGTCTTGACCTGCTACAGTAAATGCTACGTTGCCTACCTGCATTCTCATTGAGATAGGTGAGTCCATATTAGTCGGACGTCCTCCTGTTTCAGTTTCTTTTACCTTTCTAACGTGTATATCAGAAATCATCCACCTGTCAGGATGTTGAGTATATCTATGCACCGTTATTACATCATCTGCACGGTTTCCCCACTTACCACCACCTTCGACATCAGCCATTGTTGGAGGTTTAGGATGTCCTGCAAATTCGTGTTCTTTATCGTGAACTCTACGCAGAGCGTCAGTAACAGCGTGAGTATTTAACCAAACTGATACGTTATTCTCTTTACAAAATAATCTCATTTCAGAAGCTATTTGATAGTCGTATTCGTGCCCTCCTACTGAGCGGATTAGCTGAGCATCTTTAGCTAAGGAGTTATAAGGGTCTATTAAGAATCCATCATAATTCCAAGCATTTTTGATGTCTTGAGCTAACTTGAGTAGCGTTCGAGCTGTATATATTTTATCTACCTGAATGATTTTAAAATGGTCGTTTATCCACTCTAATTCTGACTCTATTGTAGCGTCAGGTATCTTTTGTATAGGTTGTGCTAATTTAAATTCAATAATCTTTCTAGCTATAGAATAGTCTGTATTTTCTGAAGAGAATATTAACCACTTCAAATCGTGCTTTAAAGCATATGCTACCATTAGGTAGATGATTACTGTAGTTTTACCTGTATTAGCGTGACCTACACAAATATTGAAAGCACCTCTCTTAAATCTTAACCACTCATCAAACTCAGGTACATCCAACTTAAGACCTTGTTCAATACGGTCGTATTTTACGTCTAATAGTTTTTCTTTGATGTTATTTGCGTTTGAAATCATTTATAGGGTTTTTTAGGGTTTTTAATTTAATTAAGGTGCTCTCTTTTGTGTTTAACTTAAAATGGTAAGTCAGGAGTTTCGCGTCCTGCTGTAGACTGCTCTTCAGCTGTAACGCCTTGCTCTACTTTCTCTCCAACAACTACACCGCTGTCAGATACATAAGCTACACGTCCGTTTCCAACGTAAGTTCTAGCCTCTTTAGCTTCTCTCTGCTCTTTAGTTTGTGACATAATAATAGAAGCGTTTTGACCCCATTGATTAGTTTCGTCATCTAAGAACATAGTTACATTAGCGTAGCCTTTGTCATTAAAAGTTAATTTGTCTTTCTTAATTGAAAAATTGATAATTGCACTCATTTTTTTTAGGTTTTAAAATTAATATTAAAGAT
>CAYUWE010000061.1:0-6445 GCA_964448255.1 uncultured bacterium
ATTATTTAAAATAAAACTTTTTAAGGTGTTTTGTAATAATGAAGCTATTGTCATAGGACCCACTCCTTTAGGGACAGGAGTAATGTATAAAGCTTTTTTTTCAACATTTTCAAAATCTACATCACCAACTATTTTAGAGCCTTTGTCATAGTCTTGGATCCTGTTAATACCTACATCAATTATTACAGAATTTTTTTTAACCATATCTTCTGTTATGAATTTTGCTTTTCCTATAGCAACTATCAGTACATCTGCTGTTTTTGTGATTTCAGAGAGTTTTTTTGTTCTGCTATGACAGAGGGTTACTGTAGCGTTACATCCTTGTTTTTTTTGCATAAGTAAGCATGCTATTGGTTTGCCAACAATTATACTACGACCAACTACTACTACATGTTGGTTTTGCATTTCTATAGGAAGCGTTTGTAGTAGGGTATAAATACCCAAAGGTGTGCAGGGGATAAAGCCAGTTTCATCTTCTGTTAATAGCTTGCCTAGATTGATAGGATGAAATCCATCTACATCTTTTTTAGGATTAATATATGATAGTATCTTTTTTTCATTAAGATGAAGGGGAAGTGGGAGTTGGATTAATATACCATCGATTTTATTATCATTATTTAGTTTGTCAATATGACTAAGTAGAGCTTCTTCAGATGTGTTTTCTGGAAGTGTTGTTAAATCTAAATGAAATCCAACTTCATCACATGCCTTTTTTTTCATTTTTACATATGTTTGAGAAGAGGGGTCTTCTCCAACTAATATAACGCCAAGACCAGGCTTTCTATCATATCCTGATATTTCATTTTTTATTTTTTCTCTAATTTCTTTTGCTATAGTAAATCCATCAATTATCATAACTTAAAATTTGTTAAAAATTCTTCGTGTATTATTTTGTTTGTTGCTATTAATTCATTCTTTGGGGAAAGAGTAAATGGTTTGCCTTCCCAATTAGTTACTTTCCCACCAGCTTCTTCAATTAATAAAACTGCTGCTGCGCAGTCCCAAGGACCTAATGTAGTTTCCCAATATGCATCGAATCTACCACAAGCAAGATATGCCATATCTATTGCAGCAGACCCAAGCCTTCTAATTGGCAATCCATTTCTTATTATCTTCATAAAATGATCGATACATTTGCTTGGATTATCTTTTAGTGTATATGGAAACCCTGTAGCTAAAAAAGCATCATCAAAAGTTTTTGTTTTTGAAACAGATATTTTTTCGCCATTTAAAAATGCGCCTTCACCTTTTTTCGCTACGAATAATTCATCTGTCATAGGGTTGTATACGACACCAACAGTGATTTTCCCTTTTACTTTTGCTGCTATACTTACAGAAAAAAAGGGTATTCCATGAGCAAAATTAACAGTGCCATCTAAAGGATCAATAAACCATTGAACAGTATCTGAATTATCATCTCCAACTTGTCCTCTTTCTTCACAAATAAAAGTATGGTCAGGAAATTCTTTAATTATCTTATCGAGGATATGATTTTCACTGCATAGGTCGTATTCTGTTACTAGATTATGCTTTCCTTGTTTTGTTTTTATTGTAAATGTTGTGTTGAACCCTTCTTTTAATATTTTTCCAGCTGATATAGCTGCATCAATGGCAAGTTTTGTTAGCTTATTATTCATCTTTTTTTCCTGATAAAACGTTTTAATGAAAATTCAAAAATTTCATAAATTTTTAAAGGTATCGCAAACCATATAAATGCATAAATACCATCTACAATTGGCATTATAATGATATCAGTAATTATTGATAGTAAACAAATAGAGATGCCTTTTGAAATAAGAGCTAAAAGAATAATGCTAATAAGAGAAATCACACAAGAGGTTAAAGCTGTATAAATAGATATGTTTAGAGGTTTGTCATTGAAAAAACGTCTATAGCGAAAAACTAAAAACGTCGTAATAGCATAGTTTAGTGAATTTAATCCAAAGGGTGTTGAAGAAATTAAATCAATAAATACACCACATATCATAGCTACCCATATAGATACGAAAAATGGTGTATATAGATAAAATATTACAAGCAGAGGTGCAAAAGCTATGATATTTAGCTTTGGAAATATTGCGCTGCACCATATAGCTGCAACTATAGCAAGAAAAAATGAAAATGCTAATTTTGTTTTATTTGTTTTCATCTAATATTTTCGTGTAAATGTAAATGCCATTTCCATGCTGAATTTATAATAGTATCAATATCTGAATGCTTTAATTCCCAATTCAATAGTTTTTTTGCTTTTGTATTATTTGCTATTAAAATAGGGGGATCTCCTTCACGGCGGTTAGTTATTTCATATGAAATCTTATCATTACATACTTTTTCAGCAGTATTAATAATATCTAATACGGAAAATCCTTGTCCCGTCCCTAGATTAATGGATAAGCTTTCATTATTTGATATTATCCATTCTAAAGCTTTTACATGAGCCTGGGCAATATCTAAAACATGTATGTAATCACGAATAGCTGTTCCATCTTTAGTTTTAAAATCATTTCCAAATACTTTAAGAGTGTTTTTATGTGTTAAAGATTCTAAAACTAGGGGAATTAAATGTGTTTCATCAATGTGATTTTCCCCAATTTCAGCCTCTAAATCTGCACCTGCAGCATTAAAATATCTTAATGAAGCAAAACGTATGTCATGAGCATTTTCCATGTCTTTTAATATCTGCTCAATCATATACTTGCTCTTTCCATAAGGGTTAATCGGCTTTTGTATATGATCTTCTGTTATTGGTATGGTATTTGGCACACCATAAGTTGAGCATGTACTTGAAAAAATAAAATGCTTAACCCCATGTTTTTTCATAGCATTTAGTAGGTTAATCGTTCCGGTAACATTATTGTGATAATATTTTACCGGGTTAACCATAGATTCACCCACTAATGCAGCACCAGCAAAATGCATGACTGCTTCAATGTCACATTGTGAAAATACTCTGTCTAATGTTTCTTTATCTGTAATATCTGCTTTTATTAATGGTCCCCATTTAACAGCATATTCATGACCTATATCTAGATTGTCTATGACTATTGGAAAAAACTTGTGCTTATCCAATACCTTGCAGCAATGTGAACCAATATATCCAGCTCCACCGGTTACTAATATTTTGCGTTTATTAATAAGCCCCTCCTTTAGGTGAAAACATAATTATAAAAGTTTTTAATATTAGTTGGATGTCTTTAAAAAAAGATTGTTGAGAGACATATGAAGCATCCATTTGTGCTCTTTCTTTCCAACCAAGATTGTTTCTTCCTGAAGTTTGCCATAGCCCTGTTATTCCAGGCCTTGTTGATAATATCTTTTTTACAGTTTCTGTTGGTATCCTTTCAAGCTCCCATGCTATCCATGGACGTGGCCCCACAATACTTAAATCACCTTTTAACACATTCCAAAATTGTGGTAGTTCATCTAGAGAATATTTCCTTAAAAATAATCCAAAAGGAGTGACTCTAGGATCTTTTCGTAATTTCAAATATTTCCCCCATTCTTCTCTAAGCAGTGGATCTTTTTTTAAAGAGTTTTTTAATATCTTATCAGATTCAATATACATCGTGCGGAATTTCCAACACCTTATTGATTTGCTTTTATATCCTACTCTTTCTTGGCAAAAGAAAATAGGACCTGGTGAAAGTAATGAATTAAGTAATCCTAGTAGAATAAAAACAGGGGATAGTAATATTAAAGCGATAAAGCTAAATACTATATCGAAGATTCTTTTTTTTATGCTTTTTTTGTATATTATTTCTTTTGTTTTTGTTAGCTCAACTTGCATAGATCTAACCGCTTATAATAAAAAAGATATTTATACCTTTTATATTAAAATTCTGCAATCAAAACGCGAGTATGGGCTTTGTTACCTTATCACAGATGTTTAGTAATATTTTTGGATCTTCACTTATAGAATAAAGGTGGGTTTTGGCTTCTTTTTGAAGAGAAAATACCATTTCTTTAGCTTTTTCCTTCCCTAATAAGTTTATTGTATTTACTTCATCATTGGATTTGTGTTTCTCATCTATTATATCATCGATAATCTGATAGGCTAACCCAAATGCTTTTCCAAAGCCTTTTAGTGACATTATTGTTTCTTTTTTACAATTTAAAATTATGGTGCTAGCTTCTACTGCTGCTAACATTAATGACGCTGTTTTCTTTATGTGTAATTCTGATAGTACATCCCAATTAATTTTTTTATCTTTGAAATGTAAATCCATTACTTGGCCGATGATCATACCATCGCTGCCTGAATATTTTGAAAATAACTCTATTAATTTCAACTTGGTATCACTATCTAATTCTTGATCTGTTGATAGTATTTCAAAAGAATATGTTAATAAAAAATCTCCAGTAAGTACAGCTAGCCATTCTGGATATTTTTTATGAACTGAAGGCATGCCTCTTCTAATATCATCATCATCCATGCAGGGTAGATCGTCATGGATAAGAGAATATGTGTGGATAAGTTCTAAACATACTGCGGGGAGTATTGCTTTTTTTTCATCGCCATTTAGCATATCTACTATTGCTAATAGCAGTATCGGTCTAAGCCTTTTCCCATTATTTAAGGAATACTTAGTAGCTTCATATAATAAATGATTTTTGTTTTTGATAGGCTCTAATATTTCTAATAAAGCATCATCGATTAGATGACGCTTTTTTTCAAAATATGATTCAATCATTAGAATTGTTAGAAACGACGTCTAAATGTTGAAAATTCTCTTTTTTCTCTTTGTCTAGCTTCATTAACTATAATAGTTCTTCCGCCAACGTCTTTTCCATTTAATTCATTAATTGCTTTTGTAGCATCTTCTTTAGATTTAAATTCAACAAATCCAAATCCTCTAGATTTTTTTGTTTCTCTATCTAATATTAGCTTGCAACTAACTATTTCACCATATGGTGAAAAAAGATCAGTTAGTTCTTGCTCAGAAAATGAATGAGGCAAGTTGCCAACATAAAGTTTCATAAAATTCTCCTTAAAATTTTTTCTAGTTTAACTTATGTTGCAACCAAACTTAAAGATATGCTCAAAGAATAAACTTAGTAATTTTACTTATGTAAAAACAATATATATATATTGTTTGTTAGTTAAGTATATTCTGATGCGATTTTATCTACAATTAATTTTGTTGTAATATGTCAGGAATGCCTATTCCAATATAATCAAAACCATTCTTTTTCATCTCTAAAGGCTTATATTGGTTCCTACCATCAAATATAGCACTTCCCTTCATTTTTTTTATTAATGGAGAAAAATTTACTAACCTAAATTGCTTCCATTCAGTAAGTAGGGCAATAGCATCGGCTCCATTAGCTGCATCAAATTCATCTAAACACCAAGAAATATTTTCAATATTTTCTAATAATTTTTTTGCATTATCCATAGAAATTGGATCGTATAAGCGAAGTTTAGCACCATTTTTTAAAAGATGTTTTATTAGTGTTAATGAAGGAGCTTCTCTCATATCATCGGTATCAGGCTTAAATGATAACCCCCATATAGCTATAGTTTTTCCTTTAATCCCGCCTTTTTTTGAAAAATAGTGTAAAATACTTTCAAAAAGTACTTTTTTTTGCCTTTCGTTAATAGCTTCTATTGCATCTAGTAATAGCGGTTCATAGTTATTTGATTTTGCAATATGGCATAATGCTCTAATATCTTTGGGGAAGCAAGAACCACCATACCCAACACCTGCATATAAAAAGTCATATCCAATTCTACTATCTGACCCTATACCTTGCCTTACATCGTTTACATTAGCCCCAACTTTTTTACATATTTGTGCTATCTCATTCATAAAAGATATTCTTGACGCTAACATTGCATTAGCAGCATATTTTGTTAACTCGGAGGACAAAATATCCATAATAATGATCTTTTCTCGAGATAGCATAAATGGAGAATATATTTTTTTCATAATAGCCATTGCTCTTTTAGAATCACTTCCAATAACTATTCTATCTGGTTTCATGCAATCTATAATTGCACTTCCTTCTTTTAGAAATTCTGGGTTCGATACAACATCAAAATCTACATCTATATTCCTTTTATGTAGCTCTTGTTTTATTATTTCTTTTACCTGATTTCCTGTGCCTACAGGAACTGTAGATTTATTTACTATGACTTTATATTCATTAATATACTTTGCAAGCTCTTTTGCTGCATTTTCAACATATGATATATTGCAAGAACCATTATCATTAGAAGGGGAAGGTACAGCAATAAAACAAACTTCAGACTGCATAACTCCATATTCATAATCTGTTGTAAATATAATGCGTTTACTTTTGTAATTTCTTTTTATTATCTCTTCTATTTCTAGAAGAATTTTTGTTTCTTTTTTTTTCACTTATCCAACCTTCAGGAATACCATCAGATAACTTACAAAATAAAAAACCATGCTTACTACACCAGTTAGCATAGGTTGATTTA
>CAYUWE010000062.1:0-4672 GCA_964448255.1 uncultured bacterium
CCGTTGATGCAAAGAATTGTAAGCTATTGAGGCTTAGATGGTTTGGTTTTTCTTGATTTTTTCTAAAATTTTTAGTTTGTTTTCTTGAAGCTCGCTTATTTCTTTAATTAGCTTTTTGACTATTTTTCTGTTTTCTTTAGCTAGCTTTAAATGCCTTTTCATAATTTTAGAGTTATCTTTGTCCATTTTTAACTTATCTGCATGATTTTCATGAGATATGGCTCTTGTTTCATATCCGAATTTAATTTCATTTAATTCATCTAGCTGACTATCTATTACATTGAGCTCTTTTTTCCATTGTGGTATACCCACATATGATGGAAATATTACATTTTTAAATGTAAATAGAATCAATAGTGAAAAGAAAAAAACCATTGTTAAACCAAATGTACTATTCAATTTGGCATGTTTCATTAATCTTCTCTTTAAATAGTTTGATTCTATCTTCTATACAATATCAAAATATAGTCGTCGATAATTTTTTTTTAAGGATTAATTAATGGATCAACATGCACATCATGAAATAGATATAAATAAAGCAACAACAAGAGAAAAAAAAGCCTTTTATTTAGCACTAATTGTTGCTTTTGTTTTTATGCTTGTAGAGGTTATCGGAGGCTTTTTTGCAAATAGCTTAGCATTAATATCTGATGCTCTTCATATGTTTACAGATGTTGGAGCATTAGCATTAGGACTATTAGTTGTTTATTTCATGAAAAAACCTGTTACTTTTAAAAGAACGTATGGTTATCAAAGAGCAGAAGTATTAGGAGCATTAGCAAGTGGTGTTACCTTATGGGTATTAATAGCGTTTATCGTTTATGAAGCAATAGAAAGATTAATAAATCCCCCTCCAGTTAGAGGGCTAATTGTATTTGTAATAGCTATAATTGGGCTTGTTGCAAATTTCATAATGCTAAAATTACTTCGTCCAGGAAAAAAAGGAAGTTTGAATCTAAAAGCAGCATATCTCCATGTAATTGGAGATTTTTTAGGGAGTGTTGGAGTAATTATAAGCGGTATTATTATATGGCTTACCAATTGGTATCCAATCGATCCTATATGCACTATCTTTTTTGCATGTATTATTCTTTATTCTTCTGGGAAAATGATAAAACAAGCAGTTGATATATTAATGGAAAAAACACCCTCTTCAATAGACACTGAAAAAATATTAGATGATTTATTACATTTACCTGGAATAATGGAAGTTCATGATTTACATATTTGGAATATTTCTACAAAAGTAATAGCACTAAGCGCTCATTTAATAAGTAACAAACAAGAGAAAAAAATACTTCATATAGCCCATGAAATGCTGAGAAATAAATATAATATTTTTCATACAACCCTTCAGATAGAAAAACCCGATGAATTTTCATCAAACTATCAATGTTTTGAGTGCCAAAAAATAAAGAAAAGAAGATAATAATATCTTATGAAAAAACTTTTATTTCTTTTTTTATTTATTACAGCAAATGTATTTGCAAACGGAACTATAAAAGATAGACTAATCTTCGCTCATAAAGGTGATTATTTAGTAACGCAGCAAAACAATTTTTATTCATTAATAATTGTTAGAGATATTTTGCCAAGCGTTTTAATCTTAGAAGAGATTTGTATACCTTCAAAAATTTTTAATAAAAATAAAACTTCCTTTAAAGACTGGGCAAGAAATGGTGCAAAAGGTCATAGCTCATGGATGGTTTATGAGATTGATCTAGAAGAAAACAAACTTCTTTCTTGCTATTCTGTAATGAATCAAACATTTTTCCCAGTATATTTAGAAGCTCAATTCTTCTTAAAATTATTAACCCTGCCACTAAAACCTATTCCCTTTGGCGAAAGGAAAAAAATAGGGACTTATAATTTTGGAAGTATTGATAATAGACCTATTTGGAATCCCTCTTTCAACTATGAAGGAAGCTCTATTACAGCACAAACTTCAGCATATAGAGCGACATGGCCTGATGATTCTTCTGAGTATGCAAATAAAATCTTTGAGATGCATTTCGATGAAAATAATCTATCACTATTTCCCTGCTGGATACAGATAAAATCTACTCATTTATCACTAAAAGTATTTAAAGCAATAGATATGGGTAGAAATCTTCACTCAGCATTAACAGATTTATCACATCTCCTTCCTATCTTTGCATCAAAAAAAGATAATGACAATACCATCTCACTATCTTTATCTTCTTCTTCATATTATCAAGATTTTAAGCTATATGCTATTTCATATTACCCAAAAAAAATCATTCCAATAGAATTTAAAGAGAATAAAATAAATCAGAATTTTTCATTTGAAATAGATAAATCATATCTAAAAGAAAAACTAGAAAAAAATCGTCATTATTTTTGGGTAGCAATTCCAACAGTTGACAACAAATTATTAATAGAAGACAGAAAGAACTTTTCATTTTCTTTTGATGAATTATAAAAGTTATAAACACAATTTCTTAACAAAACTATTTAAAATTCTTTATTTTTTAAAAGCATAACATTCTCTGAAGCTAAAAGCTTCGTTATAAAAGACTTATATAACAATTTCTCTTGAGTAATGATTTTTCTCTTTGATTCAATGTAAAAAAAGCCTATTATCTTCGCGAGGGCAGTTATGAACAGGTTTTCCACAACTTTTGTTTTTGAATAGTTTTACCATGAAGAAAAAAGTCTTATCCCTTAGAAAAAGTAGAAAAGTATTAAAAAGTTGTTACAACCGTTTTAATAAAAAAAATAAAAAACATCATTTTTCTGAAAATGTAAAAAATGAAATTATAGCTACACTAAGTGCCCTTCAAGAAGCAATACAAAAAAAAGATAAACATAAAGCTAGCATCTTAGCTTATGAAATTAATCATTTAGAAAATAAATTTTTCAAAAAATCAAGCTTTGAAATATTTATCGATGTATTTTTCTCAATTGTCTTTGCTCTTATCATAGCTATTGTAATAAGACAGACTTGGTTTGAATTTTACAATATCCCTACAGGATCAATGCGACCAACATTTAAAGAACAAGATTTTGTAATAGTCTCAAAAACTGACTTTGGAATAAATACCCTTGGAAGAACTTCTCATTACTATTTTAATCCCGATTTAGTAAAGCGTGGTGGTTGTATTGTATTTTCGGTTGCCAATATGGATGTGCAAGATAGTGACACAACATATTTTCTAATCTTCCCAGGGAAAAAACAATTTGTAAAAAGGCTAATTGCAAAACCTGGTGATACTCTTTATTTCTATGGTGGACAAATATACGGCATAGATAAAGATGGTAACTACATAGAAGAATATCAAAATGATCATTGGTTTACTCAAATAGAACACATTCCATTTATTAGGTTTAATGGGAATGTATCTATGCCAAAAAAATCAATAAATGGAATATTCACTCCTGTATATATTCATCAAATGGGAGAAACTGTTGCAAAGCTATATGTAAATGAATATGGAAAATTAGACTCAGAAATGTATCCCTCCCCTCCTAAATACGTAAAGAATGCTAATAATTTTAAAAATTATTTCGATCTATGGGGATTTAAAAATTTTGCAATGGCAAGAATTTTAACAAAAGATCAAGCTAAAAAATGGTACCATGTTGCTGATGATAATTATTCATATTACCTTGAATTAACTCATCATCCTAGAATTGATGACCCTGAATTATCCTATGATGAATATCATAGACTAAGGCCCTCTCTTCAATATTCTACATCAATACTACCTTTAGACAATGAGCATATTAAAAACATATACAAACACATGTATACAGCTAGATTTACCATCCAAAACAATAAAGCCGCTAGAATAGGTATGGGAAGAGGTGTCTTTCAATATAGCCATATTCTCCCAACTCTTAATATACCCGATGGAACCTATGAAATAGACAACGGAACAGCTTATAAGGTGTATTTTAGTGGTATTTCTAAAAAGCTAGATAAAAACCATCCCTTAAACAACCTATCGCAGGAGCAAATAGTGCTACTTTTTAACTTGGGCATTGAATTTAACAATAACTACGCCCCTCAAATCAAAAATCAACCTCTTATTCCTTCTCGCTATGCTTATTTCAAAGACAACAGCCTCTATCTCCTTGGTCATGAGATATTTACATCCAATAATCCTATTTTATCCAACTTTATAGAAAAACAAGCTTCTCATCCTTACCCATTTATAGATAATGGCTCTCCTTTTATTAATCGATCTATAAATAAAGAGCTTATTAAACGCTTTGGAATAACCCTCCCAGACAATATGTACTTAGCTCTAGGAGATAACCATGCCATGAGTGGTGATAGTAGAGATTTTGGATTCGTTCCTCAGTCTAACTTAAGAGGAGGCCCAGCCTTTATATTTTGGCCTCCAGGCCATAGATGGGGCTTTATCCCTCAACCATACTATAATTTCTTCACTTTCCCCAATTTATTCATCTGGTCTATTTTCCTACTCATAGTAATAATTTCTTTAATATTTACTAAAATATACTCAAAAAAGCCTTTAAAGTTCTAAAAACCAACATTTCTAATTAAAATAATTTTTATTACCTTTTAATTATAAGCAGCTTGTATAAATATTTATTTGATTAATAATTATAATTTTTGTTATAATCTTTGTAATTAATTCGAAATTATTTGAATAAACAATAATAAAAAAATAATAAGAGGTAT
>CAYUWE010000062.1:4682-6283 GCA_964448255.1 uncultured bacterium
ATGAGCTTTTTGGGTAAGATTAGAGCGTTTTTATCTTCAAAACATCCAGAACCAGCAGCACTTGAATCAAAAATGGAAACATTAAAACAAGAAAAAAGAGATACAGGCAAATTTCCTCCAGTTACTGATTCTGTCATTTTTGCAAGCGATAGAAGAAGCCTGCTAAGCATGCTAAGAAGGAGAGGAAATGCATTCCCTCAATCCATACAAAGAAAAGTTACATCTATTACTAATCTGCAAGATCTTCAACTTTCGGTCAATGATGCAGCTTCAGATAGCGATACTAGAAGAGCTAGCCCTGTAGCAGAAAGAGTAGATAATGGTGAAGTCGACACAAGTGAATTCAAACCATTTTTGGGATTAAATGATACTATTACTGGAAGACAAGTAATTCCTTTAAAACAAACTGCAAATAAAACCAATTGGACTGCAAAAAAAGTATTATTTCTTGTAATAGGATTACCAACAGCATTAATGATGTATTTAGGAATTGGAATCGGAGCTGTTAAAGAAGCAATTTGGGCTGCTAAAAATGCAATAGCTCCAGCAGCAAAAGCAACATTCCTTCATGTATTAAAACCAGTAGGAGTTGCAGTATTTTGTACTCCAGCGGGACAAATCGCTCTCGGATGTGCAGCAGCACTAGTGACTTTAACATTGATAACTATATATCTTTATAGACATAGAGAACAAATCAAAGATTTTTATAGAAATCAAATTATACCAAAAGTACTAATCCCAATTAAAAACTTTTTTGTAACATATTTACCTTACCATATATCGCAACCAGCAAAATATCATTTGCAAAGAGGATCTATGAGAATACGACATGCACTAACTCCAAATGGTCACGAAAAGAAATCAATTATTCGCCAGTTAAATAAACTTGAACAAGACATAAAATATCAAGCAAGAAAAAAAGCACTAAATGTTACAATTAATGAAGCAAATGAAGAATTTGCTACCAATAGAACGTATCCATCAAGCCAAGAAAGTACTTTAAGATATCAAGGTCTTCGCAAATATTATAAAAAAGAACTTATGAGAGAAAAATTAAATGAACGAGCTGCTCTCGAGGATAGATATGTTAATTTAGCTGCTGGTTATAGAGATAGAGAAAACCAAGCCGAATTAGAAAGATTCGATTTGAATTATTTAAGTAAACGTGATGATCAAACAAATCACTATTTATCAATATATCCACAAGATACTAAAGCTAATGATCGACATCAAGCATTATTTAGAAAATCATTACAAAGACCTTTAATGCAATTCGCAGCTGAAGATGGTAAAGAAGGAGACGGAGTTGAAATTCCAAGTGAAAGAACATACGAACCACTAAAACCAGTAGTAGCAGAACAAAAGGATTCTTCTCCTCACCCTGATGAGATGGATATGAATAACGTAGAAGAAGAACCTAAACAATAAAATAATATAACATTCTAATTAATAATTAGAACAAACCAGTCTTAGAAATAACCTGAGACTGGTTTTTTTTATTTAATTATAATCAAAAAATACTACCGCTTATTGAAAGACAACGGCTTAGAGCTTAGGCAATTCTCATCAGCTATTACCAATACTAATTCACAAAACTAATA
>CAYUWE010000063.1:0-6237 GCA_964448255.1 uncultured bacterium
GAGCTTCTTTGCCTTCGTGGATATACCCGCAATTCCTACAGTGCCAGGTGACTGTTTTTTCCTTTTTAAAGACCCTATTTTGCTTAATATTCTCTAAAAACGCTTTAAAACGCTTTTCATGAAATTTTTCTGCTATGGCGATAGACTCAAAGACTTTTGCTATTTTTTCAAACCCTTCTTCTTTAGCTATTTTAGCAAAATCAGGATACATATGAGAATATTCAAAATTTTCACCCTTTGCTGCAGAAAGAAGGTTTTCTTTAGTTGTTCCTATTACTCCTGCTGGATATTTTGCTTGTATTTCTACTTCTCCTCCTTCTAAGAACTTAAATAGGCGTTTTGCATGTTCTTTTTCTTGGTTTGCTGTTTCTTCGAAGATATAAGAGATCTGATCGAACCCTTCTTTTTTTGCAATTTTTGCAAAATAGGTATATCTATTTCTTGCTTGAGATTCTCCTGCAAATGCTGTTAGAAGATTTTTTTCTGTTTTTGAATTTTTTATGCTCATATTTTTCTCCATTTTTTACAATTGCAATAAAGCATAAAAAAATATTAATTTCTTCTCAAATGTGTTTTGGAGAATAAAATGAAAAAAAGAATAATTGTTTGTCCACTTATACAAAAAGATGAAAAGTATTTAATTTGTAAGATGCCAAAAAATAGAGGAGCTTTTCCAGGGCAATGGGGTCTTCCAGGTGGTGGTGTTGAAGAAAATGAAAAGATGATAGATGCACTTAAACGAGAAATAAAAGAAGAATTAGGTAATAGATTAATTATTTCAAAAATTACTCCATGGACATTTAGAGATGATATTTGCGAAAAATTATATTTAGATGGAAAAAAAGAATTTATCTACATGATTTATTTAATTTTTGATTGTATAGCACAAAATGATGAAATTGAATTAAATGAAGAATTTGAGAAATACCACTGGGTAGAAAAAGAAAAATTACAAAATTTTGATTTAAATAATCCAACAATAATTACCTTTCAAAAAAAAGGATTTATCCCAGATAAATTAACTGTCTAAATATACCTTCTTTTTTTGTAAAACTGGCCAAACACAACAGCAAAAACTAATTGCAGAGATAGCCATCAAAAAGAAAAGTAAAGTATCTAGATTTGGATTTTTTTTCATAAAATAGCTAAATAATGCTGGGAATATGGCTGCTAAAAAGTAACCAATATTATAACAAATTGCAACGCCAGTAAAACGAATATAAGTAGGGAATAATTCTACTAACATAGGCAAGTAACTAGATAATGCCAATGCAATAAACCCTTGGTATATCACCATGAAACATACTAAGTGATTTGTTGTAATACATAGTTTTAATAAGCTATTTCCAAGTAGCATAAATAGTAGCATGGAAATTAAGAATATTTTTTTCTTTCCCCAAATATCTGAAAAATATCCAGAAATAGGAAGCACTATAGAACAAAAAATTAATCCTATAGTCATAGCTAAATAGATTTTGCTATGAGAGAATCCAAAATATTCTGAAAAATATGCTGGTAAGTAAAGGTTTATTATAACTAAACATGCAGGGAAAAGCATTGCTCCAGAACCAAAAATAATTGAAGAGAAATGATTTTTTAATATTTGAATGGTATTTCCTCTTTGAGAATGCATAAAATATGGGGTTTCTTCTAACATTCTACGTAAGAAAAACCCAATTATAGCAAATATTCCACCAAGTAAAAATGGTATGCGCCATGCCCAATTTAAAATATCTGAATCTGTGAAGAACTTTGTTAATAGGAATAATATAAATGAAGCAATAATTGAGCCGATACCAGCGCTTGAGATAACAAACGCGCAATTTCTTCCTCTTTTAACAGTGTTAGAGAATTCTGCAACAACAGTTATAGCGCCGGGTAATTCTGCGCCGAATGAAAATCCCTGACAAATCCTTAGTAAAGTTAAAGATACAGCAGCTAGAGCGCCAATTTGTTGATATGTCGGTAGAACACCAATAAAAAATGTTGCAAAGGCCATTATCAGCATAACAATTAGAAGAACTTTTTTTCTTCCGATGTTATCTGCTAAGACACCAAAAAAGAATCCCCCAATTGGCCTTACCAGATACCCAATAGCAAAAGTAGAGAAAATGTGAAATAACCTAATAGAAGAATCTATTGAGGGGAAAAATAACTTACTTAAATAGGTTGCCAGCATACCATAGATTACAAAATCGAAATATTCTAAAGCGGAACCTAAGCTAGCAAATACAGTTACTTTTTTCATAATATCACCCACTTGTGATTAATATTAATAAAGGCGTTAAATCATAATTTTCACATTCATAATATTTTTTTAACGAGGAATTATAGAAAATATTTATTTTGTTTGTCTATTAATCAATTCATTGAAAATTATTTTTTTACTTGCATTAGTTAAAATAATTCGAAAAACATTGCTAATGTATTTAAGAAAAATCCCTTTGAGAAGTATTCTAAAATAATAATTACTATCTCTTGTTAATGGTATTTTATGGTATAATCTTTGCTAAAAATTAATGGTATATTATGAGAATTGATTATTCTGTTCCAAGTAATTCATACTATGTTACAAAAAATTTTAGATATGGATTTGAGCATCTAAAAGCTGCTGCATATGTAATAGGTATTAGATATTTCTGCAAAATTAAAGCAGCGTCTTATTTAGAAACTCTTTTACATATTTCTTTAGGTCTAACAGAAATGCTTCCAGTAATTGGGCATGTACTTGCAGAAATTGACAAAAAGTTTATGGATAGGGGAATTAGAGTTATTAAATTAACTGAAAAAGACCCATTTAAAATGGGAGAGGAACAAGGAAGATTATTAAAAGATGAAATTCACTATTGTATAGGAATAGGAGCAAAAGTTTTTGCACCAAAGATGGGAGCTTTAGAAATAGCCAAAGAATATGAAAAGCATTTAACAGATGATCAAAAACAAGAATTATTAGGTATTGCCAAAGGCGCTGGAATTACATATGAAGAGTTATTAATTGCAAATGTAATGATTGATAGGTTAGTTGGCTGTTCACTATTAGCATATACAAATAATGGAACTGAAAAGAGAATAGATAGATTAGTAGCAACAAATCATTTTCCTTCAAAAAACAACCCTCTTATTGGTCATGGTAATGGTGATTCAACATTAGAAAGATATAATGCATTGAAAGACCATGAAATTGACCCAGAGTTATCTGTCCCTAATGCTATTAAAGCTCTTAGAAGCGCAAACTATTACGATACTGTGCAATCTATGGTGTTTGATGTTAATAATGGTGATCTACATTTAGCTATAGCTGGAGGATATGGTGCAAATAGAGAATTTACTAAAATAAAATTATTCGATATCCCTGAAAAATCAAAACGTCTTGTTAGATTAGCTAGAAACTTAGACTGGCCTTTCCCTATGCTAGGCCCTGAGACTATTGTAATAGTAAGACCAGAAACTGAAACTAAAAAATCTACTGCGATTGTTGGATGGCCAGGTATGATAGGAGCATTATCAGGGATGAATCAAGAAGGGCTTTGTTTAGCTATTTCTGTTGATTTATTTGTTAATTCTGAAGCTATTTTCTTCCCACAAATTGCTACTCCTAATCCATTTCTTTTCAGACGAATATTGGAAAACAGCTCAACTACAAATGAAGCAAGAGATGAGGTTGAAGGAACAAATATTTCTTCTTCTATGAATCTTCTAGTAGCAGCTAAAGATGGTATTTGCCATATGGAATTAGATCCTACTAGAGAGAAACAAGGTTATGCTCATATTGAAAGAATTAGCGATGAAAAAGAAGAAAAAGTAGTATTACAAAAAGGCTTTTTTGAAAATGCACTTTTTAAAATATCTTCATTTTTTTCTTCAAATAAAGTAGCTTAATTATCTTAGATGTTTTTCGAAGATAATGAAGAAGTTTGTAGTAATATTTTTTTTCATTTTATTTGTTTTAGCAAAGCTATCAATTCATTTTGATAAAAAGCATTATAATCTATCAAATGATCCAATAGATGTAGTTATTCCATGTACTAATAAGGATAAAAAGACTTTAGACTTATGTATTGATGGAATAAGGAAATATGGGAAAAATATAAGAAGAGTTATTGTAGTTTCATCAAAACCTCTAACTGATAAAGCAGAATTTTTTGATGAAAAGCTTTATCCTTTTTTCAAAAGAAGATATTGCCAATGCGATGTTTCCTATAATTAAAAACAAAGCTAAAAGGTATTTAAAGTCTCCAAAAACACGCATCGGTTGGATTTATCAACAATTATTAAAGATATATTCAGTTAATGTTATTCCAAATATCTCTTCAAATGTGTTGCTATTACGATATTTCTTAATAAAGTAGAATTTACTAATGAAGAAAATGGAGCTTTATTTAATCCAGGAAGTGAATTTTATCCTCCATATTTTATCCATGCAAAAAAGCTACTTCCAAGATTTAAAAAAGTATATGAAGAATTTTCTGGTATTTCCCATCATATGCTTATACAAAAGCCAATTATCGATGATCTTTTAAATGTAGTAGAGTTTCATCAGCAAAAGCCTTTTTGGAAAGCCTTTTGCTATCTTATTAGAAAAGAGGATGTTTATCATTCCGGGGCATCGGAATATGAAATTTATTTTAACTTTGCTTTGTCAAAAACTTATCAAGTAAAGGTAAGAAAATTACTTTGGGATAATGTATTATCTTTAGATGAAATAGAGAAATATAGAGATAAGGGATATCACTATATTTCGTGTCATTCTTATTAAGATCTATTGCTACATAAACACTTTTCTATTAAAGCATGTAGAACATGGATTGCTACTTGTGAACATATTTCGGCAATAGCTTGACCCATGGCCATTAAAAGAACTTCTTTTAAATGTAATTTAAATTTTTCTGGAGAATCATAATTTATGAATCCGGATATTAGTATAGCTACAAAGGCATAACTTCCCATTAATGCTAATACAATACCTGATATTTTTATTGCCGTTGCAGATGCTCCAACTGCAGTTAATGCTCCTACTGTACTAACAGCTAATGAAGCTAATGCATATTTTGAAGCTATTGAAAATGTGGATTGGTTTTGTGGGATTGCTGCTGCCATAAATTCCTCTAAGGGTTAATTGTTAGTAATAAAGCTGCATGATCTGTAATGCTTTTATTATCTACTTCGGGATCTAATACCTCTGCTTTTATTTGATCATTTTTTAGAGTTGTAATTGCTGTATCTATTCTTTCTTCTCTAGTTTCTATTTTATCTCTAAGATGTGGCTGTGTTTGCAATCTTGTAGATTTTATATTTTTGTCATAATAAGGATCATAGTAATCTTCAAAAAGCAAATGGTGTGTATCTACATTGAAGTTAAAATCTCCAACTAAGATGTTTTTTGAAGAGTTATCAAAATTTGAAAAAATTCTATTTAGCTGTCTTTGTCTAGTATTTTGCCCATTATCTCCATATGCAAGATGTGTTGTAAAGATATTAATATGTGAATTAAATGTTTCTATTGAAAAGCTAATACATCCTTGCTGTGCACCAAGAGTAATGCCGTAGCGATCTTTTATTGGAAATTCTATAAAATTAACATTTGAAAAGTTTATGTTAGGCTTCATAGCTACAAATAACCCTGAATTCATAAAGATAGGGTGAGGCGCTAAATCAAAGATAAATGTAGAGTATCCAACATTTCTTAATTCATCTTTTAAATTATTTAAAGCATCAAGTCCGTGAACTTCTTGGAAGCATAATATATCTGGGGAATTTAGATCATTTAAGGCAAAATTTGCTATTGCATTAACCCTATTTTTATAATTTTTGGAAAAATATTCATTAGGCCTTGTAACGCCTCCAGTTAGTGGAGCAAAAGGCCCTTCTTGAAGACAGAGGTTTATCGAAGCTAAGGTAATATTTTTATCTTTAAAAACAGAAGATTTTTCATATTTTTCTATTCTTAGCCTTTGTTTTTGAAATATTAGGGCTATAGAATAAAATATCATTGATATAGGTGTTGTTGCGATACATAATGGAATATAGAAAAAAGCTTTAGTAAATAGATAAACCCTTTTTGTTGTATCTTGATAAATAGAAAAAGGTCTTGTAGCTTCTTCTAAACAAGATCCAACTTCTCTAGCAAAAAAATTGCTATAGTAACCAAGGCAAGTAAATTTATCAGATATTTCTTCAGTATTCATAATTTTTTGAGAAGAGATTATACTATTTGCGGTTGTTTAAGAAAATAGGAGA
>CAYUWE010000064.1:0-6211 GCA_964448255.1 uncultured bacterium
GAGCCTAACCCGACAATCTTATTATTCTCAATCAAATCAGCTGCCCAGGAGCCCAAATTTTTTTTAATTTCTAACTTGTCCATATTTTCTTCCTATAGAACTTGATATTTTTCTATATTATTGAGGAAAAAAGAAAAAAAAGATAAATAAACCTTATGATGCCAATAAACGATACTTTACTATTTTTTTTAGTTTTACTGTTTATACCTTTAACTTTAAGAATATTGATTTTTCTAAAAGAACCTAAATTCTCAATTTTAATAGGTGAAATTCTTGGGACATCACAAGACATATTAATAATTTATCAGTTATCTTTTCTTTTTTATTTTTGTAATACCTTATTTGCAAAAATACTTATTTACCCGTTATTTCTATTGCTTAGCTTATATTACCTTATAGACTATTTTTATTTTCGATATACACAAGTACGTTTTCATATCTCATATTGTCGCCATCTAACCCATCCCAAATCTTTTATTAGTTCAGCAAAGGAATTCGGGTTAATAAGTTTTTTCAATGGTATTTGCAATCCTAGCTATAGTTAATGCTATTGCAACATTTTTTCCAAAAACAATCGAATTTTTCTTTTTACCATATCTCTTTTATTCTTGTATTTTTCTTAGTTTCTTATCACTTTTTCTGCCAAAAACAATTTCATATGTTGTTAATAACGGAATTTTTCAATTAGAGCTGTATTTTCTATCGTATGTGATATTCTTTTGGAAATACTTTTTTATTAAACGAAAAAATCAATATACCAATTTTCCTAATGAAAAATATAAAAGCCTCTCTCCAAATTATCCTATCTTACGTTATACGAAAGGATTCAAAGGGAAAAAACTTGTAGATGTTGATTTAGAAAAAAATGAAAAGCCAAATGTAATTTTCCTTTTTATGGAGTCCTTTCGAGCAAATAATATTGGCTGTCTCAATGGATCTATCCCTGCAAGTCCAAACTTTGATAAGCTCTCAAAAGAAGGTATTTTATTTTCCAACTTTTATTCTAATGGTGTACTAACAGATAAAGCTATTATCGCATCTCTTTTTGGAATATTACCTATATTTCGCTCATCATTTTTATCATACTACGAAAATTATCCTATTATTGGATTGCCACAACTAATGAAAGGTCATGGTTATAATAACATATACATGCATAACGGCCATCTTAGCTTCGATAGGCAACTATTATTTTTCCAAAATCATGGCTTTGATGCAATTATTGGGCATAATACAATAAAACAAACCTTTCCTAAAGCTAAAGAAACAAGCTGGGGTATTCATGATGAATACTTAATGAAATACGCAGCAGAAAAACTATCTAAAGAAACTAATCCTAGTTTTTTATGTCTTTTTACAATTTCTAACCACCACCCTTGGGAAAAGCCTCCTAGATTAGATAATAATCTACCTAAATCCATCTCACCAACTTATCAAAATTATTTGCAAACATTTTCATACAGCGATTATTCACTTGGACTATTCATAGATCTTTTAAAAGAAAAAAATTTATTAAAAAACTCTATCATTTTTATCTTCGCAGATCATGGGCAACCCATGGGTGAGCATAATGATAATTATTCATCTCAAAAATTCCTATATGAAGAAAATATTCATGTGCCTTTATTAATTCTTTTTGATGGGAAAATAAATAAACCAAAGACAATTGACAAATTATCTACCCAAGTAGATTTACTTCCTACAGTAATGGATATATTACAATTAGATGGCTTTCACCATTCATTTGGAAGTAGCTTAATTAGAGAGGAAGCAAAAAAAACAATCTATTTCAATAACCCTTATGAAAAAACTTATTTCGGAATAAGGCAAGAAGAATATAAATATATTTTCTCCCCTAATACTCATAATGAAGAGTTATTCGACATAAAAAAAGACCCTAAAGAAAAAAATAGTATTACAAATGATAAACTATCAGCATCACTGAAGAAAAATTTAGAAGAAATGATTACATTTCTTTTTCAACTCTATAAAAAGAAAAGGTTTGTTCCAAAAGAACTCCTATCAATAAAAAAAGCTCTTGTAATTGAAAAAAATGAAGATGAAAAAAGCATATTTAAAAAGATAAATAAATACCCAACAACAACATATATAGATTTATCAAATTGTATAAAAATTAATGATGAAATACTTGAAAAAGTTTTTACAACACTTCCAGAATTAACATATGTAAATATTTCAAACTGCCCATTAATCACTGACAAATCATTATTAACATTAAGCAAGAGATGTAAAAAACTTTTATTTTTAGATGTTTCGGGATGCCTATTATTAACCGATGAAGGAATAAGCGAATTTCTCTCTAATGCTCAATTTCTAGAGAGCTTTTATGCTAAAGACATTTTAGATTTAAAAAATCCAATAATAAGGAAAAATAAAACAAAATTAATCAACCTAAACATTTTAGGATGCAAAAATCTCTCAGATACAGGAATACTTCAAATTGCTAAAGGATCTCCTCACCTACAACAATTACATCTTGACTGTTCTTCTCTTTCTAATGAGGGATTTAATAAAATCTCAAAATACTTAAAAAAACTAGAAAATCTTATGGCATATAATGGTGAACAAATATCTGACACTTCTCTTATCTCTCTATTTAAACAAAATCCACTTTTATCATTTGTGTTTTTAGAATCTTTTCCAATGATTACTGATAAAGCATTAAGCTATTTAAAATCTAAATTTATAAAAGTTTTAGGATTTTGTTTTTGTGAAAATATTACCGATATGGGAATAAAAAACTTGATTTCACCCTCTTATCGAACTGCAGTTAAATTCTTGTAAATCTATAAAAGGAGATTTTTTAGATAATTTCCCTAAAAACACAAAATTAATTGTTTACGACTGTCCGAACATACCTTCAAATAGATTATTTGAACTTCGTGAAAAAGGAGTAAACTTACTCTCCGACTGTATTAATATTTAATATGAAATTTATTTTTTGCTAATTCAAGAATAGAGTTTACAGCTTCTTCTGCATCATCACCAAAAGCTTCAACATTGATCTTTGCTCCTCTTCCTGCCGCTAACATTAAAATACCTAATAGCGATTTGCTATTAACGGTATAATTTTTATAGAAAAGGAAAATTTGAGAATTATAAGATGCTGCGCATTTTACTAATTCCGTAGAAGGCCTTGTATGAAGCCCTTTATCGTTTAAGACAGTGAATGAAGCCTTAATTTTTTTCTTTACTTTTCTCAACATAATACTAAATTCTTTAGACCTGTTTCAGAATAAAAATAGAGATTAAATGTAAACTAAATATGAAATTATTACTTACCCAAAAATTTTTAAAAAGTCAAGAATTCTTTTTCAAAAATCTTCTTGTCCTAGCACTTAAAGCAAACATTTGCAAAATTTCTATAGAGAAGAATCTGATTGAAATAAATATAATATTGCTTTAGTATTACTATTCCAAAATAAAAGTTTTCACGTCAAAAATTAAAATTTAAAATGTAAAGGATGGAAGCTATGACACAACAAACTGAAAAGAAAAAAATAGAGTTAAAACCATTAGGTAATCGTGTTATCGCAAAACGATTAGAAGCTGAAGAAACGATAAAAGGAGGGATAATAATCCCTGATTCAGCAAAAAAAAAGCAAGAAACAGCAAAAGTAATAGCAATAGGCGAAGGCAAACGCACGGACAATGATAAATTAATCCCCCCTCCCGTACAAGTTGGCGATGTAATATTAATGGATAAATATTCCGGGCAAGAAGTCACTATAGATGATGATGAATATATCATCGTTAAAGGTGATGACATCATTGCTATAGTCAAAGAATAACAAATTATAAGGAGTTAATTAAAATGGCAGCAAAAGATATCAAATTTAAAGAAGAAGCCCGACAAAAAATCTTAAAAGGAGTTCAAACACTAGCTTCAACAGTAAAAGTAACTCTAGGGCCAAAAGGAAGAAATGTAGCTATCGACAAATCTTACGGAGCACCACAAGTTACCAAAGACGGTGTAACTGTAGCAAAAGAAATCGAATTAGAAGATAAGCATGAGAATATGGGCGCTCAAATGGTTAAAGAAGTAGCTAGCAAAACTGCTGACAAAGCTGGTGATGGTACTACTACTGCAATAGTATTAGCTGAAGCTATATATTCTGAAGGACTACGTAATGTAACAGCTGGCGCTAATCCAATGTCATTAAAAAAAGGAATAGAAAAAGCTGTAGAAGTAGTAATAAAAGAGCTGAAAAATCAAAGTAAACCAATTCAAAGTTCAACTGAGATTGCTCAAGTAGCAACAATATCAGCAAATGGAGATACTGAAATCGGTGATATCATTGCTAAAGCAATGGATAGAGTTGGAAAAGATGGAACTATTACCGTTGAAGAAGCAAAAGGGTTTGAAACAACATTAGAAGTTGTAGAAGGCATGAATTTTGATAGAGGATATCTATCAGCATATTTCGTTACCAACACTGAAAAATTAGAAGCTCAGCTTGACGATACCTTTGTCTTAATATATGAGAAAAAGATTTCTGCAATGAAAGAATTTCTTCCTATATTACAAGCTGTAGCAGAAACAGGAAAACCTCTTTTAATTATAGCTGAAGATATAGAAGGTGAAGCTCTAGCAACGCTAGTTGTTAACCGCATTAGAGCTGGACTAAAAGTATGTGCCGTAAAAGCTCCAGGATTCGGTGATAGAAGAAAAGCTATGCTTGAAGATATAGCTATACTAACTGGCGGGCAATTTATCAATGAAGAGCTTGGGCATAAACTAGAAAATGTCACAATAGACATGCTAGGAAGAGTGAAAAAAGCTATCATCAAAAAAGAAGATACTACATTAGTTGATGGCGCTGGCTCAAAAGATCAAATTAAAGAAAGAATAGCTCTAATAAAAAGGCAAATTGAAGAAAGCACATCAGATTATGACAAAGAAAAATTACAAGAGCGTTTAGCGAAATTAACTGGTGGCGTTGCAGTAATACAAGTTGGTGCCGCTACAGAAGTTGAATTAAAAGAGAAAAAAGACAGAGTAGATGATGCTCAACATGCAACTAAAGCTGCAGTTGAAGAAGGTATCCTGCCTGGTGGTGGTATATCATTTATACGTAGTCAACAAGCTGTAGAAGAATTACTATCAACTCTATCAACCGATGAAAAAATTGGAGCAGAGATTATTTTCAAATCTCTTCCTTATCCACTTCGTCAAATCACAGAAAACGCAGGTAAAGAAGGCTCTATAATTGTACAAAAAGTTTCTGAGTTAAAAGGAAATAATGGATACGATGCTAGAGAAGAAGTATTCTGTAATATGGTTGAAAAAGGAATAGTTGACCCAACAAAAGTTGTTCGTTGTACTATTCAATTCGCAGCATCAATAGCTTCTCTGCTATTAACAACAGAAGCTATTATTACTGAAGAAGAAGAAGAAAAACCAGAAGCTACACCTGCAGCTCCAGGTATGGGATATTAATCACTTATATGGAACACCCTATTTCTTAGGGTGTTCTTTTTTTTCTAAATCTTTATTCGGCTTATTAAACGGGAATAGTATTTCATTAAAAAAGCTTTTATAATCCAAAATTCCTTTTAGATAATCTTTCATTTTTGCTGATTGGAATATCGCTACAATTAACTGCTTTGTTGGAAATCCTTCTTTGCTATTAATGTCATTAAGAGTAATAGAATCTATTGTCAATTTCTTCTTTACTTTTCCACTTATACCCATACCAGTAATTTTAACCGTCAATTTATTTATTAATATAGTTTTCACAATAATCCCTTCATCATCCTTATCATTTTTTTTCTCTTTAATTTTATCAGTAATCTCTGCCCAATTATTCTTTGTACATACAGGATCTTTACATTCTATTATCAATTTAGCATCAGTAAAAGTAATCTTATCAATTACACAAGGTTTTTTCTTATAATCCTCTAATGAATAGTCTACATCAACAACATCTGCTTTAAATGCATCTTTTTGATATCCTTTTGGACTTTTTATAACTAATTTTGTAATACCAATATGGTTTTTCGAAAAAGAAAAACTTTTCATAGATAAATCTAACGACAATTTATTAGACAAGTAAGAAGAAATAATAGGTGTCTTAACCATCCATAAGATAAATATTATTACTAGTAGAACAATAATAGTAATACTAATAGAACTTAGAACTTTTCTTTTCTTCATAGTAAAATCCCCTATTCATCATATTTCTATAGA
>CAYUWE010000065.1:0-2940 GCA_964448255.1 uncultured bacterium
ATAAAAGTTTCTTCGTCCTCTTCAGGGCCAGGGATAAATCCCTTTTCATTTAAAATAAATAATTCTTTATCAGATAAATGCTTTTTCATATGATTTTAAGTTTTACAGTTTGACGAGAAATCATTAATATCTCAAGCTTCATAAAATTTTCTTAGCAAAAAAAAATAAGAAGCATTGACAGTAAAGAAAAAAAATCACTACAAAATAAAAAGTCTTTATTAAGGGAAAACGATGACAAAATCATTGATAATTGTAGAATCACCAGCAAAAATTAAAACTTTAAAAAAATTTCTTGGACCAAAATTTTCTTTTGCATCTTCCGTTGGGCATATTAGAGATCTGCCATCTAAAGATTTTGGAATTGATATCGAACACAATTTTGAACCACATTACATCAACCTACCTGATAAAAAAGAAGTTATACAAAAATTAAAAAAAGCAGCAAAAGAAGCCGACGTTGTATATCTATCACCCGATCCTGATAGAGAAGGAGAAGCTATAGCTTGGCATATCTCATCTATTCTTCCTAAAGGAACTATAATTAAAAGAATGACTTTCAACTCCATTACAAAAAATGCTGTATTAGAAGCGCTTAAACACCCACGAGATATTGATATTTCTCTTGTTAATGCTCAACAAGCAAGACGCCTTTTAGATAGAATTGTAGGATATAAAATTTCTCCTCTTTTAACTAAAAAAATTAAACGCGGTAAAAGTGGAACTTCAGCAGGAAGAGTACAATCAGTAGCTCTAAAACTTGTTGTTGACAGAGAAAAAGAAATTGAAGCTTTTAAACCTACTGAATATTGGAATATTTCAACACTATTAGACCCCGTAAAAGGAAAACAAAAAACTTTTGAAGCTTATCTTTATTCAGTAAATGACAAAAAAGTGACAAAAGAAAAAAAAGAAGGGAAAAATGTTTATCTAATCCCAAATGAAAAAGAAGCAAAAAAAGTTGTAGAAAAATTAGAAAAAGCTTCTTACAAAGTCGGAAAGGTAGAAAGCAAAGCAAAAAAAAGAAATCCAGTCCCTCCATTTATCACATCAACATTGCAGCAAGAAGCTAGTAGGAATTATGGATTTTCAGTAACCCGAACTATGAGTATAGCTCAACAATTATATGAAGGAATAGATATTGGCACCGAAGGAAGAGAAGGTCTTATAACTTATATGCGTACAGATTCTGTACAAGTCTCTAATGATGGAATTAAACAGGCAAGAGCATATATTGAAAAGAAATATGGAAAAGATTTTCTTCCTGAACAAGCAAAACAATATTCAAGCAAAAAATCTGCTCAGGAAGGACATGAAGCTATTAGACCAACAAATATTTATCACCCACCAGAAATGGTAAAACCATATTTATCGCCAGAACAATTTAAATTATACCTTCTAATTTGGAAAAGATTTATTGCTTCTCAAATGAAACCAGCCTTTTATCATACTGTTACTGCAGAAATATTAACCGATAAAGATATAGTTTTAAGAGCTATTGGATCAGTTATAACCTTCCCAGGATTTTTAGCAGTATATGAAGAGAAAAAAGATAAAGGTGAAGAAAATGAAGAAAAAGAAAATAAACTCCCATTATTAAAACAAGGAGACAAATTAGATCTTAATAAAGTCTTATCATCTCAATCTTTTACTAAACCTCCTCCTAGATTTTCTGAAGCTTCATTAGTAAAAGAATTAGAAAAATCAGGAGTTGGAAGGCCTTCTACTTACGCTAGCATAATGAATAAGATACAAAATAGAGAATACACAACTAAAGAAAAAGGCTTTTTGAAACCCACTGAATTAGGGCAAATAATCACACAAATGCTTGAAGAAAATTTTTCTCCTATCATGAATGTAGGATTTACTGCTGCTATGGAAGATGATTTAGAATTAATAGCAGAAAACAAATGTGATTGGAAAAATTTAATTAAGACTTTTTGGAAAGAATTTATACCAATGGTGGAACTAGCAGAGAAAAATGCACAAGTTCCAAAAATACAAACGGATATCCCCTGTCCAAAATGTAAAGCTCCTTTACAAAAAATTTGGTCAAAAAATAAATATTTTTACGGCTGTAGCAGATATCCAGAATGTGATTTTACTGCACCAATAGAATCTTTACATTTTAAAAAAGAAGATTATGATGAAAATTTTGATTGGGAACAACATTGTCCAAAATGTAAAGGACCAATGGTAATACGACATGGTCGTTATGGAGTATTTCTAGGATGTCAAAATTACCCAAAATGCAAAGGAATAGTCAATATCCCTAAAAAAGGTGAAAAATTACTAAAACCAGAAGAAAGACCAAAATGCCCAGCATTAGGATGTGATGGTACTATCATAATGCGAAGGTCAAGATATGGAAAAATCTTCTATTCCTGTACAAATTTTCCAGATTGCGATGTCATCGTCAATAAATTAAGTGATTTAGAAAGTAAATATGATGCAAATCATCCAAAAACTCCTTATGCAAAACAAAAAAAATCATTAAAAAAATCTTCTTCTTCAAAAAAATATAAACTATCTAAAGAACTTAGCGATGTTGTAGGAGAAACAGAACTATCAAGGGGCGACGTTATTAAAAAAACATGGGATTATATTAAAAAGAACAATCTACAAGATCCAAAAAATAAAAGAACAATTATTCCTGATGAAAAATTATGTAAAGTTTTTGGTCACAATGAACCTATAGATATGATGAAACTATCTGGTATATTAAACAAACATATTACGAAATAAGCTTATTAATTTTAGTTAACTTATATGCATAAGCATAACAAATTGCCCCATGCAGCCATATATATGAGCGAAAAAAACCCTGATTAAATTGTTGAACAAAGGCCATTATAATTAGTGATATAAGAAAAGAAATAACATTAGATTTTTCTTCAACACTTAACTTTCTACTTACTATACATTTATAAAATGGTTTAAAAA
>CAYUWE010000065.1:2950-6211 GCA_964448255.1 uncultured bacterium
GTTTAAAAAAATAAAAAAAGAAAAACCCCATTGTAAATAACCCAAAAATACCTAAGCTAGCCATAATTTCTGTTAACACATTTGTAGGATCGTATAATTCAATCATCTTGATATCAATATTTTCCCAACCTTGAAAAAAATATGCGTTTTTTTTTAATTGATATGGACCAACACCTCCTATTCCAACACCAAATATAGGATTTTCTAAAAAAACTCGAAATGCACTTTCGATTCCCTTCCATCTTATCACAAACGAATGATGATGCAAAAAACCTACAGAGAAAAACTTAAAAAATGAATCATTAATCAAGTCTCTTAAATAGAGAAATAATGCCATAAAAAAACCCACAAAACTTCCAATTATAATTAAAGTGATCTTCCTAAAATATCTATATGTTTTTACAAAAGGCTTTATAAAAAATAGTATAAATAAAACAAAAAAGAATCCAAAATAACAAAACAATACGCTTGTAGATGTAGAAATAATAAATATTAGATTAATAAAAAAAATAGATACTAACTTTTTGCTTTTAAAAAAGTTTTTATTTTCTAAAAGAAATTTCATATTACAAAAAAATTACATATGGACACATGTATAGAGCATAAAATGATGGTTCATAAGTAAAAGCTTGCGGCCTATCAAATATTTTAGCAACCTTTTGTCCCACAAAAGGATCGTGAACCCCAAAAAAAAGGTAAAATAAATTGTATAATCGCATAAACACCCGTGCATAAGAAAGAAAGAAAATATGCATTTAAAATCTTTTTCTCACAAAAAAATATTATAATATTCATCGGCAAATAAAAATACACGGCCATGTTAAATAAAAAAAACAAATCATAAATAATGCTTCGATATATGTGTGGACTAAAAAAAGTTGATACTATTGCTGAAAAAAAGACTAATAAAAAAGAGAAAAATAAAGGCCTATCAACAAAAATTATTCGTTTAAACAAAATATAAAACGTTATAAAAAAAAGGCTGATTATATGATTTGCTTTTACTGTAAACAAATGAAAATTAAAGCTAAGCAAATCCGCTGAGATTGTCAGAAAAAACAAAAATGAAAAAAAAACAATTATATCTTCTTTAGAAATACTTCTATCAGAAAATATAAATTGCTTTTTCCCTCGTACAATACTACTCATTTAATATTTCTTCTTTAATGTTTAATAAGTCTTTTATTTTTTGTGATTCGCCTCGTTTTAATATCATAAGAACATCATCTGTATCAATAACAATAATATCACTTAAACCAATAGATGAAATAATCCTTTTCCCACCAAAAATTAAACAATTTTTTGTGTCAAAATCAACTACATTGCCTATTTTAACATTTCTTTTTGTGTCTTTAGAAAAAATATCATAAATGCTATCCCATGACCCAATATCTGACCAATTAGTTGTTAACATAACAACTTTCAATTTATTTGTTTTTTCTATCAAAATATAATCAATTGAAATTTCAGGAAAAAGAAAAAATTTTTCTAGTATTTCTTCATACGCCAGCTGAGACAGATTAAATATTTCCTCACAATATTGTTTTATTTCTTGAAAGAAACTGTTAATAGTAAAACCAAAGATACCACAATTCCAAAGGAAATTCCCGTTCTTTAAATATGTTTGAGCTGTCAATAAAGAAGGCTTTTCTTTAAAACTTTTTACAGAAAATATTCCGTTTTCAAAAGAATTATCAATTTCTATATACCCATATGCAGTTTCTGGTTTTGTTGGAGTAACCCCAAAAATTACAATATCGCCTTTTTGAATAGTCGGAACGGCTGTTTGTAAATTTTTTATAAACTCTTCGGTTGATTCAATATAATGATCAGATGATGAAATAATAATTTCTTCATTAGGTTTAGCCTCTGTTTTTTCTTCTAAAAATTTCATTGCTAAAGTAATCGCTGGCGCTGTATTTTTTTTCTCAGGTTCAAGGATAACATTAAAAGCTTCTGCATTTTCAATTGAAGAAAGCTGTGAATTGATAAGTTCTTTGTAATCCTTATTCGTAATTATCAAAATATCGTTAGGGTTAACCAAATTTAAAAAACGTAAAATCGTCTTTTGAAAAAGTGAATATTTATCTCCAATTTTTAAAAATTGTTTTGGTAAGTTTTTCCTAGATATAGGCCACAAACGTTTCCCTTCACCGCCAGCTAATATTATTACCTTCATAATGTTCTCTAACTTTTGTATTTACGAATTGATTAAATTCATCGATAAATCTTTTTTTCGAAAATTTCTCTGCATGTAATTTAATTTTTTCAGGATCAAAATTATCATAACTTTTTTCAAAATATTCTATTGCTTCTATCAATGATTTTACTTCTTGCTTATAGAAAAAAACTCCCGTTTCCTTCTCTATTACTGTTTCTAATGTTCCTCCTTTGCCAAATGCAATTACAGGAATACCTGCTGCTTGGACTTCTACAGGTAATATTCCAAAATCTTCTTCCGCTGCAAAGACAAAAGCTTTGGCCTTTGATATCAAATTTCTAATAACTTCATTTTTTTGATATCCCAATATTTCTACATTTTTTGAAGCATAAGATTTAATTCTCTTCATTTCAGGACCGTCACCAACTACTACTAATTTCTTGTCAGGTAAAAATGCAAAGCACCTAACGATCAAATCAATTTTTTTATAAGGGACTAACCTAGAACATGTAATGTAATATTCTTCTTTCTTATTATCTAGAAGAAATAAATGCGTATCTACCGGAGGATAAATTACACGTGCTTCTTTACCATATATCTTCTTTATCCTTCTTGCGATATACCTTGAAATTGCTATAAAATGATCCACTCTTCTAGATGAATGAAGATCCCAATTTCTAATTTTATGCAAAATCAGTCTAGAAATTGCTTTTTTTAATCCTTTCATAGTATTTAAATATTCATGGTATAAGTCCCATGCATAACGCATGGGTGTATAACAATAAAAAATATGTAACTGTGAAGAATTTACCAATACTCCTTTTGCTACAGCATGCGATGAAGATATGATTACATCAAATTTACTTAAATCAAATTGTTCGATAGTTATTGGGAAAAAAGGCAGTAAATTTCGATAATATTTTTTTACTCCTGGTAACTTTTGTAAAAATGAAAAATTTACATTTTCTTTTAAAAAAACGTTTCCAAAAGTCAGACAGGTAGTGCTCACCGAAAATTACCGCTCAACTCAAGCTATTTTAGATAGTGCATACCGCCTGATCAAACACAACGATCCTGATACTCTCGAATTTCGGTACAAA
>CAYUWE010000066.1:0-6187 GCA_964448255.1 uncultured bacterium
ATTATTTTCTTTTTGATCGTATCGATACCTATCAAAAAAAAGTATTAAACATAGAAAAAGACCTAGGCGCAAAGTCAAATAAAGAAAATAATTGCGGAACTGATAAAATAAACTGCAAAAGAGAATTTACCCAATTATTATTAGAAGAATGAATACCTATTGGAATTACATTATCAGTATCTAAAAATGTATTTTTTTGGGGCAGGTATTTCTCATGAACAGTCTTTTTAGTTTTTTTTATATTGGAAAATATCAGGGAAAAAATGATAAAACTGCGGGGAAGTTACCGTCGCTATTAATTTACCGCATAATATACCTGCAGAATGAACGGTAATTCTTGCTAAAGCAAGATTTTGTATTTTATCATCAGTTTTTCTTTTCTTTTTTCTATCACCAGAAGAGAAAAACCCATTTTTCCCTTTTGATGAACCAAAAGATATCCCAGATATAGGCTTTATATACGTCAGACCCATATCAACCTTTTTTTAGTAAAAAGCAAAAAAATCTTAAAGATAGCATTAATTTTTTGCAATTAAATGTAAGAAATTTTTAAAATTTTTTTTCTTCAATGTCTTTTTACTCCTCTTGAAAAGATCTAAAAAATCCACTAAAATTGTGTAGAACAAGAATAAGTAAGAAAAAAAATGTTTAAATATAATCCAAATTTTATCAGAAATTTTTCAATCATTGCACATATAGACCATGGCAAATCTACAATAGCAGATAGAATGTTAGAAAATACTAAAACCGTTTCTAAAAGGGAAATGCAAGAACAATTCTTAGACGACATGGAATTAGAAAGAGAAAGAGGAATAACGATAAAAGCACATCCCGTAACGATGATATATAAAGCTAAAGATGGCAATGTATATCAAATGAATTTCATAGATACCCCAGGACATGTTGATTTTTCATATGAAGTCTCTCGTTCATTATCTGCATGTGAAGGTGCATTGTTAATTGTAGATGCCTCGCAAGGGGTACAAGCACAGACATTAGCTAATGTCTTATTAGCACTAGATAGAGATTTAGAAATTATCCCTGTATTAAATAAAATTGATCTTCCAGCAGCAGATATTGATACTTCAAGTAAACAGATAGATGAAATAATAGGAATAGACACATCAAATATCGTTTTAGCTTCTGCAAAAACGGGAGAAGGAATAGAAGAAATATTAGAAAGAATCATCCTTGACATACCCCCTCCAGCAATACCTAATTGTGATAAATTGCAAGCTTTAGTATTTGATTCTCATTACGATTCATTTAGAGGAGTAATGATCTATGTGAGGGTAATCACAGGAGAAGTAAAGAAAAAATCCATTATTAAATTAATGGCTACAAATAAAACTTTTGAAGTATCAGAAGTTGGTATTTTTTCTCCCAATGAGAAACCAACAGATGTATTAAGACCAGGAGAAGTTGGATATATCGTTGCAAATATAAAAAATACTTCTGATATAAAAATTGGAGATACTGTAACACTTGCAAAAAATCCATCAATTTCACCTCTTCCAGGGTTTAAAATAATTTCTCCTGTTGTTTTCGCTGGAATTTACCCTATAGATACATCAGATTTTGAAGCTCTAAGAGAAGCTCTTGTCAAACTACAATTAAATGACTCTGCTCTGCATGTAGAACAGGAAAGCAGCCATGCTTTAGGATTTGGATTTAGATGCGGTTTTTTAGGATTATTACATTTAGAAATAATATTTGAAAGGCTACAGAGGGAATTCGACTTAGACATTATCACAACAGCTCCAAGTGTTATTTACAAATTTATATTAAGTAATGACAAAGTTCAATTAGTTGATAATCCAATACATATGCCTGAGCCTTCAACAGTTGTTAGAACAGAAGAACCTTGGGTAAAATGCCATATTATGGCTCCATCAGAGTTTTTAGGGGCTATAATGCAGCTTGGAATGGAAAAACGTGGAGAATTAATAAAAACAGAAACGATGAATGGAGATAGATTACTATTAACATATCACCTTCCTATGAATGAAATTATCACCGATTTTAATGACAAACTAAAATCAATTACAAGAGGTTATGGTTCATTTGATTATGAATTCGATGACTATCTAAAAAGCGATATTATAAAATTAGAAATAAGGGTTAATGAAGAACCTGTAGATGCCTTTTCTTATCTCGTACATAGATCAAAAGCTGAAGCTAAAGGAAGAGCTGTTTGTAAAAAACTTAAAGAAGTAATACCTCCACAATTATTTAAAGTGCCAATACAAGCTGCTATTGGAGGGAAAATAATAGCTAGAGAAACTATTAGCGCTCTTGCAAAAAATGTAACTGCAAAATGCTACGGTGGAGATATCACAAGAAAAAGAAAACTTTGGGAAAAACAGAAAAAAGGAAAAAAGAAATTAAAAGAAATTGGAAAAGTACAAATACCCCAAAAAGCCTTTATGCAGGTATTAAAAGCTGATTAAACTTCTCTTTCCCCTGTATCACCTATCCAATCCATATGAAATTTTTTGTTTGTATTCTCTTCTTTTTCATATGTATGAGCACCAAAATAATCTCTTTGAGCTTGAATTAAATTTGCAGGTAAATTTTTACTTCTATATCCATCAAAATATTGCAATGATGAAGAAATACAAGGAAGAGGAATACCACTAATAATAGCTTGTGTAACTACACTGCGCAAAGCAGCTTGACAGTGAAGAATCTCATGTAAGAAAAATTCATCTAACATAAGATTTTTTATATCATGTTTATAAGCTATGGCAATTTTTTTCAAAAAGACGCTGCGTATAATACACCCTCCCTGCCATATAAGTGCTATTTTAGAAAGATCTAAGCTCCAATTAAATTTATTTGATATTTCTTGTAATAAGACAAACCCTTGGGTATATGCAACGATTTTTGCTGCATAAACAGCTTGTCTTATCTCTTCTTTGAAATATTCTTCATCCCTTTTTGAAAATATCCTCTCAGGGCCTTTTAACAATATCGATGCGTTTTCTCTTTCATCTTTAAAATCTGATAAAACCCTTGCAAATACAGCTTCAGTAATAGTTGATAAAACAACATTATTATTTAATGCTTCAACAGCAATCCATTGCCCTGTTCCCTTTTGCTTTGCTCTATCTAGGATTTTTTCTATTAAATACCCGCCTTCTTTATATTCTTTTAAAAAGATCTTAGAAGTTATCTCTATTAAATAACTCTTTAAAGCTCCCTTATTCCATTGCTTATATACTTCTGCTAATTGTGGGGGTGAATAGTGTAATAAACTCTTAAGTAAATCATAACTTTCAGCAATAATCTGCATATCTGCATATTCTATGCCGTTATGTACCATTTTAACAAAATGGCCAGCTCCCCCTTCTCCTATCCATTCACAACATATTTCATTATCTTGTGTTTTGGCAGCTATTTTCTCAAATATCTCTTTTAAAAATGGCCATGCGCGTTTATCTCCACCAGGCATCAATGAAGGACCTTTTCTTGCCCCTTCTTCCCCTCCAGAAATACCAAGCCCTACAAAATAAATAGATTTATCCTTTAGAAAATCATATCTTCTTTGACTATCTAAATAAAAACTATTGCCAGCATCTATTATAATATCTTCTTTTTCTAAGTCCTCTGAAAGGTCATTTATATATTTATCTACTACCTCTCCAGCCTTAACTATCAATAAGACTTTCCTTGGCCTTTTTAGAATAGATAAAAATTCTTTTATAGAAAAAGTAGGGATAATATCGATTGTATTGCACGTTTCAATAAATTCTTTAGTTTTGCTCTCTGTCCTATTAAACACAGCTACCCTATAGCCTTTTTCCGCTATATTTAGGGCTAAATTCTGCCCCATTACTCCAAGACCAATAATCCCTATATCCGCCTCATTTTGCATATAATAACTCCAATAAAAAATTCAGATTATGCTTCTATATCTAAAAAAATGCAAAATCTCTTTTCCCTTGAGGCGAAGAGAAACTATGTATTATAATAATTTGCTAAACTGTTCCCGTAGCTCAGTGGATAGAGCGGTCGCCTCCTAAGCGACAGGTCACACGTTCAAATCGTGTCGGGAACGATTTTTTAATTAACCAACAAGCAATAAGCTTGTTGGTTAATAACAAATATTAATGCTTAAATATATGTTTTATGCTGTTATAAATGTCTTTTGCTTTTACAACGACGTCTGTAACTAATTGTAAGCTTGATTCAATTGTAGTAGATAATGTTTGAAGGTCTTTTTGTATTTGAGATGCTGAAGCACCGCTTTTTATATCACCTATTACAGCTTTAACATTTTTTTCTAAAGAATCTATATCAGCTCTTCCCTTAAATAAGTCATCAGCTATTTCATCAGTTTCTTCAAGTACTTTTGAAACAACTTTAACTACTTGATCTACCCTATCTTTTTCAGATGCGTTCATTGGAAGGTTTCCAACTAAATCTTCAGCTTCTTGATCGATATTGCCAATTAGAGCAACGACATCTTTTAAATCTTTAGATTTAATATCTTTTTCTATTTTAGCGCAGTTACTTGCAATATCTACAGCGTCTTTAATTGCTTTTTCAAAATCATCAATTAATGTAGTAGATTTGCCTACCATTTCTTGATAAACCTTATCTAAATCCTTTGATACGGCATCTAAATCTGTTTTAGCAGCAGAAATATTACCGCTTTGAATATCCTTTTTTACTTTTGATAAATCAGAATATACTTGATCACCATCTTTAACTAACTGAGCGGCATCATCAACTAATGTATCCAAATCAGCTTTTAAATTGGCTTCATCTTTATCTATAGGTTTTTGATTTATAATATCTTGGACTAATTTACTTGCATCTACAATGCTTTTTTTAAAATCATTTATATAAGACATTATTATTTTCTCCCATTTATTACTTATTTATTATTAGTTTTGTAATTAATACAAAACTCCCCTAATTAGGCATTATACACTAAAATTAATTAATTGTAAATAATTAATTTGCAGTTAATTATATTAAGTAATTAATAATGCGCGATTTATAATAAAATGGTTAAAAACTCTTTTTATAAGTTTTATTCTGAGAAAAGATAAATGAAAACCGCTCTAGCCCAAATAAATGAAGTATATTTTCTATTAATGCTGATCCAATATTTTCAAATGAAATAGATAGCGGGAAAATAGATTTAAATTTTAAAAATATCCCATATGTACTTCTTGTAGGGCCAAATACCCATCTTCCAGGAAGTTTTCTAGCAAAAAAATCTACCATATTTTTCCCTTCATAGGAAAACCCACCAGTAGTACATGAATCTAATACTACTTTTGCATCTTTTGCTACACCATCAAAAAACCTTCCAGGAAGAGTAGAATATGTTGTTACAATGCCATTTAATGTATTAGAGAATTTTATTGCATCAACAGAGCCATGAGCTGAAAAAATAAGTAATTTTACTTTTCCAAAAGCATTTGAGACTTTTTCAATAGCATTTTTTATATCTATTAGATTTGCTACTTTTTTTGTCCTTAAAAAACAATTGGATTCAATATTAGAAAATAAATCTAAATTGTCATTGAGATCAAATGATCCGTTGGGATCATAAACAGGACGAAGAACTAGCGCCACAGGAAGGTTGTTTATATTTGCACCTTGTGAATTAATACCTGTTAAAGCTAAACGATAAAATGATTTTATCCTCCAAATACTAGTATAAATACTATCTATTGCTAAAATTATTAGGCCTATTGAAAATACAATTTTAGCTACATTGATGCATTTGTCATAAGTTGTTTTATTATCAGATTTTAATACCGAGCGTATTTGATAAATTGCTAGTGGCACTTTTATAAAAGTAGATAACAATAGTCTTATCCCTTCTCTTTTAAAATAAAATCCCTCTTTTATTGTATCTATGTTCAATCCATCAACTTTTACTACATCGCCTCTATATCCAATAAAATTGTAAAATAACTCCAACAATTGTGGGTAATAGCTTTGAATAATCGATGGAACAATGCCAAAATATGATATTGCAAAATATGAAATTATACCAATCCCTACAGCGCTAGTAATGGTAGCTATTATAAGCATTTTTTTATTGATAATAGGTTTTGGATTTATAGGTGAAATAGCATCTATATGCTGGTTTAAAGAGACATTTTGTATAGTCATAACTTACTTTTTTGAATGAATAAAACGATCGATACCTTCAGCGATACCT
>CAYUWE010000067.1:0-6149 GCA_964448255.1 uncultured bacterium
TTTTACTTTGTTGCATGGGGTGTAGCCGCCTTTTTTTGCTAATTTATCAATAAAATTATTAATAAAATATAATATGGATCTGTCAGGCCAGCAGCTGATGGTATCGATGATTGAAGATACTTTTACCCTGCCTTTTCCAATTGGACAAATATGGAAAATTTATTTGTTTGGTAAAGCCTGCATTTTTTTCCCAGTTTTTGAAGAATATCTTTACAGAGATTTGGCAATAAACTGGATAAAAGAAAGGCAACAAAACCCCAACTCCACAATTTCAAAAATTTCACGTATAGTTATTTCTGGAACGGTATTTGGTATGGCTCATGCTGAATCTTCCCTTGGATGGCTGAATATACCTGTAGTAACAGCACTTACTATTATGGGAGTATCTCTTTCAGCTTTAAGGGAATACCAAGGGCATACGCAATCTACTCTTGCATGCCATGTAACACAAAATTTGATACAATGTTTAAAATTTTAGCATCATAAAACAAATAGGGATTGCCTCATTATTTATTTCTTTATATAATATGGTATCTATTTCGTTAAAAGGAGAAGATTATACAATGACACGCATGTCCAAACAGATGCAAAGAAGACACATATGCCCAAGAAAGAGAAGCTATCCTCTCCATGAGAAAACAGGGAAGAAAAAAGATAATTTGAAAGATGGCTATAAACCTCATATCAATGCTATAAGCGTTGAAAAAATATCTATGTTTATTCCAAAAATTAAATAAAGGGACAAAATGTCAAGACATAAAAGCTACGGAAAAGCAAGTAAAGGAATAGTGAAAAGAAATGTGCTTAAGCGTTTTGAACGTGTTGAAGTATTGAGGAAACTTGGTCGCTGGAAAGATGGGGAAAATAAGAAAGTAACAAATTTACCTAAAACGCCTAGCAATTTGGTCTAATATCATTTCAAAAAAAAATTTCTGTAAAATTACTATTTTGAATAAGCAAAAAGCATATTTGATTCAAAAGGAAATTATATATTCACAAGTTAATGCTTTATTAGAAATAGACAATATAAAAACAGATGAAATAATAATTCATTATGTAACAGAAAATAAGATACAGAAGTTACATAAGCATTTTTTCGATATAGACTCTCCCACCGACTGTATTTCGATACCTATAGACTCTAGCAATGAAAAAGTAATGGGCCATCATATTTTAGGAGAAATATTTATTTGTCCAAAAACAGCTCTTAAATACGCAAAAGAACATAACCTATCCCCTTTTTTTGAAATCACTCTTTACTTAGTTCATGGAATACTTCATCTCCTTGGATTTAGTGATATTGAAAAAAATGATAAAAAAATCATGCGAAAAAAAGAAAAAGAGTATATGGAAGTATTAAAGAAAAAAAATCTTTTAGGGTAATAATGGTCAGTGGAGAAGCTCTTTTTTATCTTATTTTATTAACATTACTATCAGGTATAGGATCTGTATTTTTAACAGGATTTACAACTTCTATATTATTCTTTGGAAAATACCAGACAAAAGAACTTTTAAAAAAGACACCAAGCAAATTCATTTTATTTCACTATCTTTTAAAAAAGTTATTTAAAAACAATGAATTTGAAAGTCTAAACGCATGTATAAGCATAACGAAATTGCTGCTCCGCATAAGTTACAGTATTTTTGGAATGCTATTTTTCTTATCTATCTACCCACAATCTTCTGGGGATTGGAATTACTTTATATTAATAGGATTTGTATTACTTATACTTATTTTAGCAGCCGATTTTTTAATGCGTATATCTACCACACTTTCTGCTATTACAACATTAAAATTTTCTTCATTAATCTCTTCTATTTTTCTACTTATATTATTTCCTATTACCGCGCCCTTAATAAAGGTTTTAGGCCTATTTTATCAAAAAGGGCAAGAGAAAGAGCAAGTTAAAAGAGAGAGTATAACGAAAGATAAAGTAATAGAAATGCTACAAGATTTTGGGTTATCTCGAGTATTAGACAACTATGACAAAAAGGTTATTGCTTCTTTGGTAACCTTTAGGGAGAAAGTTACAAGAGAAATCATGGTACCTAGGGTAGATTTATGCTGCCTTCCTGTTGAAGCAACAGTTCGTGATGCTGCAAAAATATTTTTAGAAGAAGGATATAGTAGAATCCCTGTTTATAAAGAAACCTTAGACCATATCCTAGGCGTACTTATGTATAAAGATGTCATGGAGATATACAATCAAAGTGATGAAGAAGGTAATAAAAAATTATTACAAAATCCATTAGATAAATTACTAAAACCAGTAATATACGCGCCTGAAAACAAAAAGATATCTCAATTATTCCAAGAATTTAGAAATAAACAAACACATATTGCGATAATAGTAAACGAATATGGAGGGACAGAGGGTATTGTAACTATAGAGGATATATTGGAGGAATTAGTAGGTGAAATCGAAGATGAATACGATATAGAAGAAGAAAAACAATACTGGAAAATGCCAAATGGAAGCTGGGTAGTAGATGCAAAAATGTCTATTATAGATTTAGAAAATCAATTAAATATTAAAATCCCCCACAGCCCAGAATATGAAACTATTGGAGGGTATGTCTTCCATCGTGCTGGAACTATTCCTTCTAAGGGCTGGAAAATACATTTAGATGAATATGAATTAGAAGTATTAATATCAAATGAGCGTTGTATAGAAAAAATACGGATAATGCCCATTCAAGTAGAAAAAAGTTAAGCCTTCTTGCAAAAGAAAACCTAATAAGGCAAAATAAAAGAGCAAAAATCTATTTCAATATAATAAGAGGATACTCATGCGTCGATCGATTTGTTATTGTGACCCAAATTATGCTATTGCTGGTGAAACTAGGACATGGAGGTTTGTCCATACAACACCAATGGATTTACCAAAAGGAACGACAATAAAATTTGATTTAAATAGTGAAGGAAGGCCATTTGACTGGCAACTACCTACTGTTAACTCTACAAAAGCTAATACTATCTGGGCAGAGCTTCCAAATAACAAAACGATAAAACCAAAAGTTAAAGAATCTGTTATCCCTCAATTTGAATTCACCCTCCCTTGTGATATAAAAGTTGGAGAAAATTTTATTATTGCTATAGGAACAACGCTTCAAGATCAAGATAAAAAGGGAAATACCTGTCAGACGTTTGTTGAAAGGAAGAAATTATTTTACCTATATATCGATCCCAAAGGAAAAGGTGATTATAAAGAAGCAGAGCAATTTCATATTGATATAAGAGGAAATGAGCTAAAAAATTTAAAGATAATCACTCCATCTTTTGTCACAAGAAACAAACGTTTTGATGTTATTGTTAGATTTGAAGATGAATTTGGCAATCTAACAAACAACGCCCCTACTGATACATTAATAGATTTAAGCTACGAACATCTTAGAGAAAATCTAAGCTGGAAATTATTTGTTCCTGAAACTGGATTTATCACGCTTCCAAACCTATATTTCAATGAACCTGGAATCTATAAAATACAACTAAGAAATCTAAAAACTAACAGTAATTTCCTTTCTCCCCCAATAAAATGCTTTGCTGATTCTGAGATGAATTTATTTTGGGGAGTATTACATGGGGAATCTAATCGTGTAGATTCTTCTGACAACATTGAAAACTTCCTTCGTTTTTCTCGTGATGAGACATCATATCAATTTATTTCTACATCAACATTTGATTGCGAAAAAGAAACACCTAATGACTTATGGAAATCTATAAACCAAAAAATTTCAGATTTTAATGAAGAAGACAGGTTTGTTTCATTTTTAGGGTTTCAATGGATAGGCACGCCAGGAGAAGAAGGGGCGAGACAATTTATCTATCTTAAAGACAATAAACCTATTTTAAGGAAAAAAGATTTAAAAAGTAATTCTCTAAAAAAGATCTACAAGACACATAATCCAAAAGATTTACTATCCATCCCTGTTTTTACTATGGGTAAAAACTCTGAATATAATTTTGCAGATTACAACCCTGAATTTGAAAGGGTAATAGAAATATACAATGCCTGGGGATCTTCTGAATGTTTAGAAAAAGATGGTAATATTTACCCTATAAAGGGAGAAGCAATATCAAGCAAAGAGGGATCAATTAGAGAAGCATTAAATAACAATTGCAGATTTGGATTTATTGCTGGCGGATATGATGATAGAGGTATTTATTCAACCTTTTACGATTCTAATCAAGAGCAATATACTCCTGGGTTAACAGCGATAATTGCAAAAAACCATTCTAGAGAATCTCTTTTCAACGCTCTATACAATAGAAAATGTTATGCTACAACTGGCGAAAAAATGATAATTGGATTTTATATAGCTGATGAATTTATGGGATCAGAGTTAAACACATATAAAAAACCAGGATTACAATACAATCGTTATATTAGTGGCTTTGCTATTGGAACAAAAAAGATAAAAACAGTAGAGATAATTCGAAATAGCAAAGTTATTACATCATTTCAACCTCATGAAAATTCCTTTGACTTTCAATTTGATGATACAGAGCCTTTAGATGAAATAGCATTTGAAGCAAAGGGTGAAAAACCAGCTTTTGTATATTATTATTTAAGAGTAACTCAAGAAGATGGCAATACTGCTTGGGCTTCCCCTATTTGGATAGATATAATTACTGAAGAAATTGCAATAAAGAACAACAAAAAACCTAAGAAAACTAAATCTAGCAAGTAATAGATTATTCAGGTTTTTTTATTTTATTTTTTAAAACTTGAAGTAGTAGTGGCAAAATAGCGTTAAAATCTTGGCATGCTACTTTATTTCCTTGAGATAGAAAATCGTATCTAAATCTTTCAAAATACTTTCCTCCCCACTCATGCAACAATCTTGTTCTTCTTGGAAGCTTATCATATTCATTTTTCCCAAGGGTATGAATGATATAATCTCTTTCTTCTTGGGATATATTATTCATGTATATATAGCTTACAGCTTCATTAGTAAGAGAACCTTTTTCCAGCGCCTGAACAATATTTTCTATAGTAATACTTTCTGTAAAATAATTAAGACCAAGCAAGGTACAAAAAAAATTGTGAACACAATAAAAAAATGATTTGATAAAGCATACAACCCTATCAATTAAATTTTTTTGTTTACTTTCTTGGTTGTCAATATTTGGTGTCGTTTGAGGGATAGTAGGATGTGATATGCCATTAGTTTGGCTAGCCATAAAAAATCACCTTTTAAACCCTATTATAACATTAAATTTAATCATTAACAACTCATAGAAATTTTTATATTTTTCTAATTTGAAATAATTTATATTATTTGTTATAGGGAAGCTTTGGAGGGAACAAGATGGAAAAGAAAATTTCAGAAACAGATGCAGCCTCATTTTTTTGGTCAATTTTTGATTCAAATATTCTCCCGATGTTTATTTGGGATACCAATGGTAAAATATTAGAACCTAATGATGCATTTTTAAAAAAGATGGAGTATTCAAAAGAAGACTTTGAAGAGCATGGTATGACATGGAAAGAAGTACCTTGTCATGGAACATGCCATCTTGAAGAAAAGCATGTCCAAGAATTACGATATAAAAAAAGAACAGCTCCATTTATGTGGGAGTTTCATAAAAAAGATGGCTCTCCTTTAAAGGGAAAAGTCCTTCTAGCAATACATAAGCATACTGATTCAAGAGGTATTGCATTAGTTATTCCTCCTAATAGCAAACTAAATAAGGAAAAATGATGAGACAAAATATATCTTCTTCTGCTGCGGCAACTTATTTTTGGAATATAGTTGATTCAAATCACCTGCCGATGATGGCTTGGGATTTTGACGGAACAATTCTTCATGCTAACGATGCTTTTTTATCGATGCTTGGATATTCAAGAGATGAATTTGATAACGTATCATACGATACTATTCATAAGGAACATCCACCTCATATAAAAGAAAAATTTGTGCAAGAACTTCGCTATTATAAAAAAGCTAAACCCTTTAATAAGCATCTTATAAAAAAAGATGGGTCATTACTTTTGGTAAAGGTATATCATACTGTAGCTAGACATACCTCATCACAAGTATTTTCATTAACCATTCCACTAGAATAAGAGGGAACAATGGAAAAGCATCGCCATAAAATATCAGAAGAAGCTATAGCAGCTACACAACCCATAGTCTCAACAGCA
>CAYUWE010000068.1:0-6085 GCA_964448255.1 uncultured bacterium
AGTTTTCTACTCAATCTACTTATACACGAAATAACAATTCCTGTAATGATTTAGAAGAGCTTTTAAGAGTAAAGGGATTAATTTATAACACCAATAAAGATCTAGAAGTTCAACAATGCAAAAGCTTTTTCAAAAAAACTGCTAAGAAAATAAAGAATTTCGCAAAAGAACATCCCATTATTACAGCAGCAATTGTTGTTAGTGTAGTAGCAATAGTCGCTGTGGCGGTAGTAGCTTTAACGCGATCAAAAGAAAGTGAAGATAATAGTGACGAAGAATCAACTTCCGATACCACGCCATCAGATAATGAATCTATTTCCCCTGCTATTCCTACAGATAGTGATAACGAATCTTCTACTACTTCTAATACAACAACAGAAAATATTGTTACAACAGCCGTTGCAGGAGCGGCAGGCATTGTTGCTATGAAAAACTCTGAAGAGAAAGAAGAAGAAAAAAACATTCCTTTAGAACATGAAAATACTGAAGTTTTGCCTACAACTTCTATTTCAAAAATAGAAGAAAAAGTTGAAGAAACTGTAATAACCTATGATACGTTACATGAAAGACATGAAGTATACTCAGGGCTTGTTTATGAAAAGGAAAGAAAAGAACAACCTAAAGGTGGTCTTTTAAAAAATCTAGTTTCCAGTGTTGCTGGTATTGAACTAGAAGATTCTTATGATACTTCTGTAGCAAAATTAAAAAACCCTGATCATAGATCAGGTGTTGTAATTGATTTGTCTACACGTTCGTTTCCATATGATGTTCATATGGAAGAAAAAGAAAATGACCAATTCAAAGTCATGTTTATAAATGGCATTATGAATACATTTGAAAATGCACAGGAATCATCAAATATGCTATCAGAATTAGGAAGTGGTGTTAATATACATTCAATTTATAATGCATCTCATGGAATTACAGGAGATGTTGCCGAAGTTTTAGTAGGAACAGATAATCGTTACTTAAAATCGGCGGTTGAGCTGATAACAAAAATACCAATACCTCACAGAGATACAAGACCTGTTACTATATTACAAGAAGAATGGGAAAAATATTTAGATGCCAATAAAGATGCAAAAATATTACAATTTTGTCATAGCCAAGGAGCTATACACGTGAGGAATGCGTTGAAGAGATTAGATAAAGAAAAACGAGAAAGAATAATTGTGGTAGCAATAGCTCCAGGCTCATTTATTGAAGATGATATTTGCAATAAGGCATTTAATTACGTAAGTAAAAATGATCCATTAGTACGCGCTTTAACAGCTGAACATAAAAATGATATAATTATGTTAGAACCGCATGAAAATTCAGCACTTTTAGATCATAGCTTTAATAGCCCAACATATACAGAAAAAATTACAGATCATTTAGAATCATTTTTAACAACAGAAAAATTAAATGAAAATTAGTTTTAGTTTTATATTAATCCTCTATGTATTTTTTGGCTGTCATACATCTGAGCATAACAAACCATCTCATAAGCTTAAGGTAAAAAACTCCATTTGCTATTTAACAATTAAACAACTAAATGAAGAAAGAGGCTTATTAGGCGTAGGCACTGGTAGCTCAATGATGTTTGATATAAAAACAATGGCATTAAGCCTTAGCTATTATAAACCGATTGAAAATGTTGATCAAGCTAGAGAGCTTTTGGTATATGCTGCTGAGAAATTCTTATTTAATATTAACGATATTAGAGAAATTCAAGTTTACCTTCATAATCGTCCTTTTACTGAAAAAAATATTGAACTAACTATCTTTCTAAAAGGCAATGAAAATAATCCTGATCTTCCACAATTTGCTTGGGTTTCTACATTTCATGGAAAAGTAAAATACGTTCTAAAAAAAGAATCAGAAAAATATGAAATAGAAACCCTTTTCTCAGAAACATATGAAGAAGCTAAAAAACTAGCAAATGTAAGCTTATGAAAAAATATTACAAACTAATACCATTATTTTTATTTTATATTTTGATCGGATGTAGTGAAGTTGATACTTCACAGCAAGAAAGTATTAGTGCTGGAGTTATTTTCCAAACAGCTAGAGAATTAAAAGAAGAAAAAGGGCTAAAAGGCCTAGCTTATGGAGGAAACAAATTTCCAGGAATTAGAAGATTAGAATTTGCTCTAGAAGCAAACTATTCATTAGAAATAGATAAAGCAAGAGAATTATTAATCTATTCAACAGAAAAATTCTTAAAAAATATCAATGCTTCAGAAGAATTAAAGCCTTATCTAAAAAAACATCCATTTAAAGCAAAAAATGTCGAAGTTGAAATCTATCTTTTAGGAGAAAAAAAATCTGAATACCCTCACCCCCCATATTTATACAGAGTGATCGTAGATCAAGGACAAATTTCCTATTACTACAAAGGACATAAAGAGACTTCATATAAAGATCCTTTAGCCCACAAAGAATCATATAAGCACGCAAAAGAAATAGCCTCTCTTCAATCAAATGAATAAAATTATATTCTTATCAGTTATTATATTGTTTTTTGGTTGCAACAAGTCCGAACATGACAAACCTTCATATAAAGACAAAGTAAGCACATCGGTTTGTTACTTAACGATTAAACAATTAAACGAAGAAAAAGGCCTTTTAGGTGTTGCTACTGGCGGCTCAATGATGTTTGACATTAAAAAAATCACATTGAAGCTAAGCTATTATAAACCAATAGAAAATGTAGATCAAGCAAGAGAGCTTTTGGTATATGCAGCTGAAAAATTCTTATTTAATATTAATGATATTAGAGAAATTCAAGTTTTCCTGCATAATCGACCTTTTACTGCAAAAAACATTCAACTTACTATCTTTTTAAAGGGTAATGAAAATCGACCTGACCTTCCTCAATTTGCTTGGGTTTCTACATCACATGGAAAAGTAAATTATGTACTAAAAAAAGATTCAGAAAAATATGAAATAGAAACCCTTTTCTCAGAAACATATGAAGAAGCAAAAAAACTTACAAATGTGAGCATATGAAAAAATATTACAGACTAATACCATTACTTTTATTTTATATCTTAATTGGATGTAATGAAGTTGATACTTCTGAGCAAGAAAGTATTAGTGCTGGTGTTATTTTCCAAACAGCTAGAGAATTATCAAAAGAAAAAGGATTAGAAGGTCTTGCATACGGAGGAAATAGATTTCCTGGTATTAGAAGATTAGAGTTCGCATTAGATACAGAAAAATATTCCTTAAAAGTTGATGAAGCTAGAAAACTAATAATCTATTCAACAGAAAAATTCTTAAAAAATATCAACGCTTCAGAAAAATTAAAGCCTTATCTAAAAAAATATCCATTTAAAGTAAAACATGTTGTAGTAAAAATATACTTTGCCGGTAAAAAAGCTGATTATCCTTCTCCCCCATATCTATATAAAGTGATAGTAGATCAAGAACAAATTTCCTATTACTATAAAGGACATCAAGATACATCATATAAAGATCCATTAGTTCATAAAGAATCCTATAAGCAAGCAAAAGAAATAGTCTCGGCCTTGTAATCTCTGTTATTTGACCAAAAACCAATAATACTTTAATAAAAGAATAAGAAACAATTTGAGGGTAAATATGAAATCATTCCTACTACCTATTTTAATATTTTTTGGTGGTTACTGCTATGCAACAACTACAGGCGATACTCCAGCTACACCTATGAAATTCTCATGGGTAGATGAAACAGCACTTACAGCGAAAGTAGATTTTCTATATTGGCAAACACAAGAAGGAGGATTAGATTACGTATATACTGACGCTATCACTTCAGGAACATTCTATGGTGGGCGTGGCGATATTCATCCAGCAACATTTGATTGGCACCCTGGCTTTAGAGCATCTATGAACTATTGCTTTAATTATGACTATTGGAAAATAGGAGGACAGTATGGCAATTTCGTACCTAATGGCACACAAAGGATGACTCCATTAGCAGGACAAACTATGACAGGTACTTTCCCTCAAAGTACTGGCACATCACTATCTCAAGCTACTAGTGATATTTCTCTTAGAATACATTTTGCTGATCTTTTCTTAGGAAAAGCCTTTCAAATCTCAAAAAACATTATGTTAAATTTCATAAATGGTCTTACTGGCGTTTGGATGAAGCAAAATTGGGATGTAACATATGAAGGATCACAACCTAATGGAAATAGAGAAAATGTTAAACCAAAATGGAGATTTAAAGGAGCAGGGGTTAAAACAGGTTTTGAAATAGACTGGCAAATGGGCTGGGGGTTTACATGGAATGGTAAATCTACAATATCTGGAATGTTTGGAAATTATGATAATAGAATGTATCTCTTCACAACCAATCTATCAACTATGGTTAGAACCGTTTTGCAAAATACCCACTATGATGATTTTAGAATAGTCCCTGTTATACAATTAGCAATGGGACCATCATGGCAAAAGACATTTAAAAGATGGGGCATGAAAATAACAGCAAATTACGAATTAAACACCTTTATAAATGTCCATCAAGTTAACCGCGATGAATTTTACAGCCAAAATAACAGCAACCCACAAACAAGAACGGTTAATGCACAACTGCAAATGGATGGGTTAACATTGACATTGCTGTTTAGCTTCTAAGACAGTTTTACGTTTACTTGTACAAGAAAGCAGTGCTGCTGATACATATAACATCAACTTACCTTCTTGGCATTTATATAGATAAAAGTCACACATACCGATAAATAAAAACGCTATAATTAGAGAAAATAATGAAATAGAATACAAATCCATTTCCCTTTTAAAAAACGAAAAAAATAAAACACTTCCAAAGTAAATAACAAATCCAAAAAGCCCGAATATCCCTACTTCTGCAGCTATCAAAAGGTAAATGTTATGAGAATACCCTAAAATATCTATTCTTTTTTTAACATGATATTGATCGAGCCCTACACCTTTTGTTGGATTATTTTTAGCTATTGCTATGCATTCTGTATGATGAGCTGTTCTATTTAAGTCTGCCCCTCTTGATATAGCAGAAGTCCCTATTATCCCCCCTCTATTTATTAACTGAGGATAAAACAGAGTAAAATTTACACCAATAGCTAAGACTAATAATATTGCTAAAGATTTTACCTGTTTTATGTTGTATAATTTCTTTACAAAAATAAGAGTAAAAAACACAAAAAGAGCTAAAGTCCATCCAAAAAGTGCTGATCTTGAAAATGTAATAAAAAGTGAAAAAACCTCTAAGAATATTAAACTACCAAAAATAATTTTCTTATATTTTTCTTTAGAATGAAGAAATAAAAAACAAATAGCCATTAAGCTAAAAACAAAAAATCCCCCTAAAATATTGGGATGCTTAAATGTTCCATAAGCTCTAATTACACTATCTGTATGTCTATCTATAGATAATAAATTATCAAAAATCCATCTAGTTCCATTATTTATTCCATAAGTGCAGATGCTAGGGTTATTAAAAGAAACATCTACTTCTCCGAGTATCCTTAAGCCAATTGGAGCTTGTGTAAAATATTGAGTTATAGCAATACCAGCTTGTATGAGTGAGATAAAAAAAACACAGTAAAAAATCTTCTTTATTAAACCTTTTATCGTCGATTCATCGAAATATTTATAGATTAGAGCTACTAATAATAAAGGGACAAATACCCGAAGCAAATAAAAAACACAAATTCCTGGATGTTGAATACTCAAACTCCCCAAAGATATTACTGAAAACACAAAGAAAAAAGAAAAATACTTAATAGGACCATCAAAGAAAAACTCCCTTAAAGAATAGCGGTATTTAATAATAGCTACAACAGCCAAAAGTAGTATTACTATCTCGCTAACATATATATAAGCTATATTTTTATATATTTCTGGGATGGGAGTATTTTTAATAAAAAACTTATAAAAAGTTCGAAAAACCCTTTCATATTTATATTCAAAGGGAAAAATAAACACCAAAAAGAGTAAAATATAAGATAAAACAGAACTATTTTTACGCATTATTTTTCATACTGTGCAATGAATAATATTATGCAATAGTAATCTTTTTTTCTAAATAAACATCTTGAATAGTATGTAATAATTCTACACCTTCTTTCATGGG
>CAYUWE010000069.1:0-5947 GCA_964448255.1 uncultured bacterium
AGTATTTTTTTATGGAGTAAAAATGTCCCGTTATAGAGGTCCGAAAAATCGTATAGCAAGAAAATTTGGAGCAAATATTTTTGGCCGTAGCCGAAATCCACTTCTTCATAAACCAAATCCTCCTGGTATGCATGGAGCTAAACGTAAGAAAAAATCAGACTACGGTATCCAGCTAGAAGAAAAACAAAAGCTAAAAGCTATTTACGGTATGCTCACCCATAAGCAATTAGTTAATGCTTATAAACATGCTGTCAAAAGAAAAGGGAATACTTCTCATAATTTCTTAGAGATGCTTGAATGTAGGCTCGATAATGTAGTTTATCGCCTTCGTTTCGCATCTACTATTTTTGCAGCTCAACAATTAATATCTCATGGTCATATCTTAGTAGATGGTAAAAAAGTAGATAGAAGGTCTTTCCAAGTAAAACCTGGCATGAAAATTTCTATTAAAGAAAAATCTAGAAAAATGAATTTAATCAAAATTTCTCAAGAAAATATTTCAAGGGAAATACCAGGATATCTTTTCTTAGAAGAAGATAAAAGCACTGGTAAATTAGAAATGATACCAACCGCTGAGCAAATACCGCTGCCTATTTTGATAAATGTACCGCTTGTTTGTGAGTTTTTAGCACATACTAGTTAAGATTTTGATTTCATTACCCACTTAAGAATTTCTTTTGAGCGAAATATTAAAGCTAGTGCAATAAGTGTTATTACAAATATTAGTGAAATCCCTGAAAAGTAAAATATTTGCTTTAATAAGTTCCTAGAAAATATGCTCTCCCCTTTATTCAAAAGTAAAGACATCGTTGGATCATAAAATATCTTAGAAGATATATAAATTACTATAATAGCTGTCACAAAACATACGATGGTAATACGTATGGTTTTAAAAAATATTTTTTTAGGAAGAAGCGTTATATCATCTTTTTTAAAACAGCGGTAAAGGAATATAAAATTCACACAGCTGCTAATACTAGTAGCTAATGCAATACTTGCAGCCCCTAAGTGCAAGGAATAAACAAAATAAGTGTTAAACAAGATATTTACAATAACACTAAATAATGAAGCCATCATAGGAAGAAAAAATTTCTTTTTAGAGTAAAATGCATTAGAAAATATTAGAGAAAGTGAAGAAAAAACTAGCCCAATACTATAACACCATAAGCAATATAGAGTTTGTATTGTTGCAACATTTGAAAATTGCCCTCTTCCATAAATTAAATTAATAGCACTACCTCCTAATGCAAATATTGCTGCTGTTGCTATTAGCATTAAAGAAATGCTTTTTATAATTGCTTCTTTTAAAAATATGGAAAATTTTTCTTTATCATTATTTTCATATGCTCTTGCAAGCGGAGGGAAAAGCGCTCCTGATATTGCTATACTAAATAATGCTATTGGTAATTGATGTAAACGTATAGCATACCAAAGATATGCTGGACCAGAAAGATCAGCTGCTCTAGCAAAACATACATCTAATGCACTATTTATCTGTACTGCTCCTACACCAATTATCCCCAATGCTAAAGGCTTCATCATACGTCTTATTAATGGGGAAAAGGGTTTTGCCTTGAACCAGTCTAAAAATGTAATATCTTTAAATATTATCGATGTAGCTTTTGGAACAGTAAAAAACCACTGAATAAAAAATGCAAATACTACTACTACAGATAAGATAATAGCTGCATTTTGCCCTGTTTCATTTTTAAAAAAATATAAAGAGATTATCCAAACAATGTTAAATGTACACGGAGCTATAGCAGGTAAAAAATAACTTCTAGAACACTGCAAAAGCGAACTATTTAAACTATATAAACATATAAAAATAAGTCCTGGCAGCATCAATTTAACAAAATACAATATCTGTTGGTTGTTGTAAGAAAGAGATGCAAAACCAAGAATGTGAAAAAATGTCTCAGTTATTAAAAGAATAAATAATAATACATAAACAAATGAGAAAAATAGATCCCTATAAAACATAGAGGCCATTTGTTTATCTTTTGCTCTTATAGCTTCATAGTAGGGAACAAATCCTGCATGCATAGACCCTTCCCCAAAAAGTCTACGAAATAAATTAGACAACCTAAAAGCAACCATAAACGCTGCTAATTCAGCAGAGCTACCTAAGAAAAATGCAAGGCTCATATCTCTTAATAACCCGCTTATACGGCTAAGAAACGTCCCATAAAAAAAGCTCCTTGCCGATGTAAAAATCGTCTTAGTAGTATCTTTTTCTAGTGTTTTTACATCTAATGACATATTGATAATCCCATCTAGTGATCATACATAATTAAGAATTTAGGAAAAAAATGTTTTTCTAAAAAATTTGAGTAGTTATATTTTTTGCTTACTTCTTGTGGGAATATTATGGAAAAAGAAATTTTACTAGGAGCACATACATCAGGTGCAAAATGTGTGTTTAATGCTCTCTATGAAGGGAAAAATATAGGAGCCAATACTATTCAGCTCTTTACAAGTAATCAAAGACAATGGACATCTAAGAAATTATCAAAAGAAGAAATAATAAAATGGGAAAAAGCTAAAGAAGATACTGGAATAGATATTGTAATGAGCCATGACAGCTATTTAATAAATCTAGGTTCATGTAAAGAAGATATTTTAGAAAAAAGTAAAAATGCATTTATCGAAGAAATAAAACGCTGCTGTGAGTTAAAAATTACTTTTTTAAATTTCCATCCAGGTTCTGCCACTGGAGAAACAGAAGAAAAATGTTTAGATACCATAGTAGATAGTCTTTTATCATTTGAAGGATTGATTGCCAAAGGTGATACAACAATTGTACTTGAGACAACAGCAGGACAAGGAACAAATGTAGGATATACTTTTGAGCAATTATCCTATATCATTGAAAGAACAAAAAAAAATATTCCAATAAAAGTATGTATAGATACTTGCCATATCTTCGCAGCAGGATATGATATAAGAACTAAAAAAAATTGGGAAAATGTATTCTGTGAATTTGATGAAAAAATAGGATTAGATTATCTTTGTGCTTTTCATTTAAACGATTCAAAATTTGATTTGGGATCAAGAAAAGATAGACATGCTCATATTGGGGATGGAAAAATTGGATGGGAAAGTTTTAAAGTATTAATGAATCATCCTAAAACAAAATATCTTCCAAAATACCTTGAAACACCAAAAGGAAAAGAATTTTGGAAAGATGAAATAGCTAAATTAAAACAATTAACACATTAATTTTTATGCGTATCAAAATAAATAAAATTTTATCAGAAAAAGAAAAACTATTAAAAAAAGAATTAACCATCGCCGGATGGGTAAAAACAGTTAGAATGCAAAAGACTTTTGCGTTTATAGAAATTAATGACGGCTCATGTTTTTCCAATATTCAAGTAATTATTGACAGCAACCAAAAAGATTTTGAAAAGGTTATTGATATTACAACAGGAACATCTATTTCCGTTACAGGAATAGTAGAAAAAAGCCCGGGGAAAAATCAAACTGTAGAAATACATGCTAAACAAATACATATATATGGCCTATGCGATGCTACTACCTACCCTTTGCAGAAAAAAAGACATTCTTTTGAATTCTTAAGAACAATTGCTCATTTAAGGCCTAGAACAAATACCCAAGGCTCTGTCGCAAGAGTTAGAAACGCCGCTGCTTTTGGAACACATCTATTTTTTCAAGAAGAAGGATTTTACTATGTACAAACGCCTATAATAACAACTTCTGATTGTGAAGGCATTGGCGAAATGTTCAAAGTAACAACAATAGAAGATGATAAACTTCCTAAAAATAAAGAAAATGAAATAGATTTTTCATCCGACTTTTTCAATAAAAAAGCTTATCTAACAGTTTCAGGACAATTAGAAGCAGAGATTTATTCATGTGCATTATCTGATGTATATACATTTGGTCCCACCTTTAGAGCAGAAAATTCAAATACCTCTAGACACGTAGCAGAATTTTGGATGGTAGAACCTGAAATGGCTTTTGCTAACATCCACGATAATATGGATAATGCTGAAAAATATATTAAATTTATAATCAAATACATCTTGGATAGATGTCCCGATGATATGGAATTTTTCGATAAGTTTATTGAGAAAGGATTAATCACTAGACTTAATCATATTATAAATTCACCTTTTGAAAGAATAACATATACAGAAGCTATAGACATACTTTTAAAAGCTAAAAAGTCATTTGAATTCCCAGTAAAATGGGGATTGGATTTACAATCCGAACATGAACGTTATCTATCAGAAATACATTTTAAAAAACCTGTTATCGTTATTGATTATCCCGAAGAGATAAAAGCCTTTTATATGAGGAAAAATGATGATAATAAAACTGTCGCTGCGATGGATGTTTTAGTACCAAACGTTGGAGAAATAATTGGTGGTTCTCAAAGAGAAGAAAGGCTCGATATATTAGAAAAGAAAATAGAGGCTATGGGATTAAAAAAAGAAGATTATTGGTGGTATTTAGAGCTTAGAAAATATGGGTCGGTACCACATTCTGGATATGGCGTTGGCTTTGAGAGATTAGTTCAGTTCATTACTGGCATGGAAAATATTAGAGATGTTTCTCCTTTTCCAAGATACCCTGGTCACGCAGAATTCTAATTGTAGAATAAGAAAATCCCCTTCTCATCAAAGATGAGATGACTTTTTTTGCATCTTTGTTCTTATTTTTTTTAAAAAAGTAATTTTTCATTACTTCAATTTGCATATCTATTGGATAATTTTTTTGTAAAACGTCTTCTATGATAAAATCTTCAAACTTTTTTTCTTTTAATTTCCTATATATCACCATCGGCCCATAATATTTTTTCATCTCTTTTTTTATAAAACTATCTAAATAGCATTCATCGTTGATAAATTGTCTTTTCTCCATCTCTTCAATAACACTCGTTATTACATAAGATGAAATGTGTTTTTCTTTTAATTTCCACTTTAGATCTACTTTTGGATAATCTTTTCTAGATAATAAAAAAAAAGCAAATACCTTTTTGCTACTTTCATTTCTATAGAAAAAAACCATTTGTTTAGTTCATTTTTTGATAGTTCTTTTTTTGGGATAAATTTAAACTTTTTAAATAACTTTAAATCTACCTTTCTAAAGGCTTCTCGATTAACTTTAAAAACTAAGTAATTTTCTTCTTTTTCCCATGTATATTTTATCATCACTATAACTACTCAAAATTATTTGCTGATAGAACTTGTATATGCTACTATAACAATAGGAGAAAAATTATGGTAGATAGTTCCTCATCAGTAGGCAGCACACCGCCATCACCACAAGGTCCTAAACCGCCAGAAAAAAAAGCAGTATATAAACCTGGTGACGTTTATTCTAAAGGATACCCCGATCCTTTCCCTGGTATGAAAATGACAGATGCTGAAAAGAAAAGATTTTGGAATAGCGTAATCCAGCAGATGAATTCAACGATACAAGATAATACTAAGAAAATGAAAGAAGCTCAGGAAAAATTAAAAGAAAGCGAAGAAGATAATATTTAATATTTTACTTGTCTTTTTGTAATTTTGATTTCTATTTACTCTACATTTATCTATGTGATAAAATTCTAGTATGTCATTAGAAAATACTGATACCAATACCCTATTTGTTGAAAAAGATGAATCTAATATACGGTTAGATGTTCTTCTAACTAACCGCTTTGAAAATAAATCTAGAAGCTATTTTCAATATCTCATAGAAAATGGATGCGTCCTTCTTAATGGGAAAAAAGTAAAAAAAAGAATTCATCCAAAAGAAGGTGATGAAATAGAAATCTTTTTTTTAGCCACCCCTGAAATATCTCTTGAGCCTGAAAATATAAAACTAGATATTTTATTTGAAGATGATGACATTATAGTAATAAATAAACCTAGCGGCATGGTAGTACACCCAGCTGTTGGGAATTGGTCATCCACTTTTGTTAATGCCTCAT
>CAYUWE010000070.1:0-5917 GCA_964448255.1 uncultured bacterium
GTTTTTATGGGATTACTAAATAAAATGTTCCTTGGAATTATTATGCCATCATCACCTTGTGTGCTAAAATTTGGCATGCCCATAGCTAAAAACATACTTAAAATATAAGAAATAATTACCATTTTATTACTCCTAAGAGTTTTTAATAAGAGATTGATTTTTCAGTCTAATTTACACTATAATACTAATTGCACACAAATCATAACTTTGGGGAAATATGAAGAAATTTATTGCTTTTTTAGCGTCAATCGGTGTTTTTCTAACAGGTTTTTTAAAAGCTGAACAACCTCATAACAAACAAACTGTAATTATATTAATGGGACCTCCAGGAGCTGGTAAAGGCACTAATGCGGATGAACTGTGCAAACAATTTCAATTAGCTCATATCTCAACAGGAGATATCTTTAGAGAAAATCTAAAAAATAATACCCCTCTTGGACAAAAAGCAAAAAGTTATATGGATAAAGGTGATTTAGCTCCAGATGAATTAGTAATAGAAATGGTACTAGACAGAGTAAAAAAAGATGATTGTAAAAAAGGATATATCCTCGATGGCTTTCCAAGAACAATAACACAAGCTGAAGCACTTGATAAATACCTAAGCAAACAAAAAATAAAACCTCTTGTTCTTAACCTAGATGTTGATGATGGCTTATTAGTAGAGCGTATAGTTAATCGCTTAGTATGTAAAAGCTGTGGCATGTGTTTTAACAAAATATTTTTCCCTCCAAAAAAAGAAGGGATATGTGACAACTGCGGTGGGGAATTATACCAACGAAAAGATGATACAAAACCTGTCATCACAGAAAGATTGCATGTCTATCATAGTGAAACAGAACCTCTTTTAAGCTATTATGAAAACAAAAAAGTTAAAGTTCTTTTCAATATAAATGGTGATGGAGAGCAAGAAAAAATATACGATAATTTAGTGAAAATTATTAATTCAACAAAGCGTTGAAAATTCTAGTTCTGCTAATACTGGTAAATGATCTGATGGGAAATTCCCTTCAAATGTATCTGATAGTATAGCATGTGAAATCACAGTGATATCTTTACTAACAAAAATACAGTCAGGCTTAATGCCAGGCTGCCCTGCTTCTTTATACCCTGACCATGTTCCAGTAGGGCCAAGATGTGGAAATAAGGTTTTATGAAGAGCATCAAATAAAACCATATCTCCATCTTTTTTTGTAAGGATAAAGTATGTCTGTTTACCACCTAAATCAGGGAAAAGATTAAAATCTCCTGTTAAAATAAATGGATGTTTTTTTGAAATTTCAAAGATCTTTTCCTTTAACAAGTACGCACTTTCATCTCTTGCTATTTGCCCATGATAATCAAAATGAGTATTAAAAACATAAAATACCCTATTTAATTTTTTATCTTCTAATTTTACAAAACTTACCCCTCTTGGGAATTTTCCATCCCAACCTTTTGATGGGATAGCAGGTGTCGATGATAGATAAAATGAAGACTCTTGTAATAGCCTAAACCTTGAGTGTTTGTAAAAAATGGCATTATATGGCCCTTTTTCTTTCCCATCTTCTAAGCCTACGCCATACCAGGAATAATCATTAAGTAGCATGTCAAGGTCCATAACCTGCTTTAAAAAGGGCTCTTGAAATCCAATAATATCAATATCTCTAGATTGTATTATCTTAGCGATATTTACTTTTCTATAATCCCAAGAATATTCTTTCCCCTTGAGATCAGAATCTTCTTTTAAATGGACGTTATATGACATTACTTTCATAATACTATCTATAAACAAGAAAAAGAAATATATCTACCATTTTTGAAATATTAGAAATACTTTGAATATTTTATTATTATTTTTTATATAAAAATTAGTTGTTTACCAAAAAAAATGTTATGAAAAATTCAAAAAAAAGACTGTCTAAACAAAAATCAAAAAATAAAGCCGATAGGATTTTAAGAAATGCTTTAGAAAAGTTTACTAAAGACTGTGAATCTATAATGAAGAAAAAAAAACTCATTGAAGATAAAAAGTTTTTAAGACAAGTGGCTAATGACATTTTAGAGTTAGATAACGATATAAGTTCTATTGAAAATATAACAAAAGAAATATCAGCACAAATGCTTAAAGAACTCTTAGAACAACCTAATGATAAGTTTTTTACTCAAACTAGCCTTGTTGATGCTGCTTTATCTTTTAAATATCAAAATCCCCTTCACTCAGATTTATACCACCTAATGAAAGAATTTTCCCATTATAGCACGGAATTTGATGATGAATACTTAACTGTATTTTGGTCTTTATTAGAAAAACTAAAAAAAGAAGATTAAATTTTTTTGTCTAATAAAATTAATGAACTTTCTTTATCCCAAGTTATTTTAAAGCCCAGTTTCTCACATAGTTTTTGTATAGCTTTATTTTCTTTTAGAGTATGAGCTACTACTTCTTCTACATGTTCATTTTTTGCAATACCAAGGAGTTTTGATAATAATAAATACCCTATCTTTTGCCTTTGATATTTATCTTTTACAACCAATGCAAATGATGCTTTTTTCTCCCCCGGCAATTTTGTTAATCTTCCTATCGCCATAATCTCTTTTTCTCCTGATGGATGTGTTAATTTACAAACCATTGCAATTTCTCTATCATAATCGTTAAAGCAAAAATAAATTATTCTATCCTTATTCAACAGTTCATCATAACAAAATGTCTCTAAATATTTTTGGAGCATTGTTTCATCAGAAAGGTCTTTTATAAATTCCTTTACTAATGGTGCGTCTTCAGGGCGAATAGGACGAAAAACTACTTCTTTTCCACTTGATAGTTTTTCTTTTCCTACATATGACAAAGGATATGGTCGTATCGCTAGTTTGGGCAGTTCTTCTCCTTTCTTTGTGATAACTACCCTTGCATCTAATGCAAAAATACCATCTGGTGAAGCTATAACTGGATTGATATCACACTCTATAATTTCAGGGTATTCTGCAATCAATGAGCTAAACCTTACCAATATCTTTTCTAATTCGCTTAAATCTACGCTTTTTTTACCCCTTACACCCTTCAAGGCATCATAAATCTTTGTTTGCTGCATCAATCTTCTTGCTAACACTGAAGTTAATGGAGGAAGCGCTAAAGAACTATCTTTTATTACTTCTACCAATACCCCTCCAGATCCAAATAGAATAGTTGGACCAAATTCAGAGTCAATTGAACTTCCAATAATTAACTCATACCCATCTAATTTTATCATTTTTTGGACAGATACACCGTCAAAATCTTTTTCATTAGTAGCATTTTTTATCTCTAAAAATGCTTTTTTAACAGAATCCTCATTATTAATATTTAACTTAACACCACCAATATCACTCTTATGGGTGATAGATTTTGAACATATCTTTAATACAACGGGGAATCCTATTTTTTTAGCTATATCTACAGCTTCATCAACCGTTTTAGCAAAAAATGTTTCTACAATAGGTATACCAAAAGCTTTTAATACTTCTTTTGATTCAACTTCTGTTAATATCACTCTATTATCTTCTCTAACTTCATCAAATATTTCCCCTATTTTTTCTTTTGCTTTTTTCGTTTTAACCGCTTCAAAATGGTACATCTCAGGGATTTCATATATACCTTCTAAATTATAACTATATGCCCACATGTTAGTAAAAGCTTTACATGCTTGTTCTGGAAATAAAAAATCAGGGATTTTATTTTCTGTTAATATCTTTCTTCCTTCATCAACAGCTCTAGCACCCATCCAACTTGCTAAAATAGGTTTATTTTGTAATTGTGAAAATTTAGATAGCATTTTTGCTGTCATTGTAGGATTTGTCATATATTGCGGCGTTAATATAACTAAAATGCCATCAGAGTTTTTATCATTAGATATTATCTTAATAGTATCAGAATATAACTCAGGGCTAGCATCGCCAAGTATATCTACAGGGTTAGAATGACTCCATTCTTTAGGTAGGATTTTATCTAATTCTTTATGAGTACTATCTTCTAATTTTGTTAATTTACCATTATTTTGGATTAGACAATCTGTTGCTATAACCCCAGGACCTCCAGCATTGGTTACAATTGTTAATTTTGGTCCTTTAGGATGTGGTTGTTTTGATAATATCTCAGCCATGCTAAAAAGATCTTCTATAGAATCAACGCGTAATACACCTATCCTTCTTAATGCAGCATTGAATACATCATTACTTCCTGCTAACGCTCCAGTATGTGATGCTGCTGCTTGCGCAGATTCTTCGCTAACACCAGCTTTGATTAGTATTATTGGTTTTGATATAGACACTTCTCTAGCAGCGGAGAGAAAAGACCTAGGGTCGCCTATACTTTCCATATATATCAATATACTTTTAGTATTAGGATCGTCCCCAAAATAACTAATTAAATCCCCCCAATCTACATCTACCATTGATCCAATAGAAACAAACGAACTAAACCCCACTTTTTCTTTCAAACTCCAATCCAATACAGCAGTACATAAAGCTCCAGATTGGCTTATAAAAGCAATATTTCCTTTTAGAGCTATATCTTGAGCAAATGTTGCATTAAGTTTTGTATGAGGATTCATTATCCCAAGGCAATTAGGTCCAATAATTCTAAGATTTCCTTTTTTCGCAATCGATAATATCTTTTGTTCTAATTCAACACCGCTTTTACCTAATTCCTTAAACCCTGCTGAAATAATCACAGCAGATGGAATTTTTTTCTCACAGCAACTCTTGATAACATCAGCTACCGTCTTTGCAGGTGTTACTACAACTGCTAAATCAATATCTTCTTTTACATCTATTACAGCTTTGTAAGCTTTTACACCTAAAACTTCATCTCTCTTCGGATTGATTGGAATGATTGTTCTTTTTTTGTTTGATTTTAGAAGATTGGTAAAAATAGTCCTTCCAACGCTATTTTCTCTTTCTGTTGCTCCTATAACAGCAATAGTTTTCGGAGAAAAGAATGAATCTAATTGATGTTTTTTTCTGTATAAAATATCTAAAACTGGATCGAACTTCATTTTTTTATCTCTTAAATTATAATAAATGAACTAAGGATTATGACAATTAGCGCTATTACAAATCTATAAACCCCTACAGGATGATGCGTAACCGTTATTTTCTCATCTCTATCCCAACTAGTTATACCTTGTGTTTTTAACCTTGAAAAAGCAAAAAACATAGCAAATATATTGACAATAGGTATCCCAAGTCCAATTCCTCTAAACCAAACAGAAAAACTTCTTCTAAGTGCATCTTGAAAATCTAATTTCTTATTAAAATGTTTTCTAAGAGTGGTTTTAAGTAAAAATTTACCTGGAGTATACCCCCATGTGCTTAATAACAATGCTTCTATAGGTACCCATAGTAAAAACTCAATAGCAATAAATTTTCCATATCTTGAAAATGAAAGGGAAGGAAAAGCAAGAGAAATAATTATATAAATTAAAATTTCAAAAAGAGAATAGTCAAGCATTCTAGATAAAAAACGATTCCACGGACTTACATGCGTATAATCTTTTGCTTCATCGTCAACATAATCAACAATAATCTCAGAAGGTTCTATAATCTCTTCTTTATCCATAAATTCCCTATTTCCTTCTTTCTAAAGTATATGAAATTTTTTATCAAAAGAAAGTCTTATAAAAAATAATTTAAAATTGAATAACTTTTGCTAACTCATTCATTGAGATAACACCTTCTCGTAAAATCTTTGGCTTACTATCAACTAAACTAATAACTGTTGATGCAATATTTGAAAGGCAAATATCTGTTTGTACTAATGCTCCAATATTAAATGTTTTTTTTATCTCTTCAAAATTTAGCGGTTGCTTAGTTGAAATATTTGCAGAAGTAGCAGCAATCACCCCTCCACACGTTGAAATAAATTTTAAAGAAAAATCATGCTTAGGCATGCGTATAGCTATAC
>CAYUWE010000071.1:0-5834 GCA_964448255.1 uncultured bacterium
TGGTCCAACCATATCTAGAGAAAGAAAATCACTTGGACCTCTTAAGAAATTGATTTGTTTACATGGTATAGGAGATAAGCATTCTGCTGTCATAATTACCTCTTGTAGTTAAATTTAGGTGGTAAAAAGTATTACAATGAATAGATTATGTCTATAAGAATTAGTCTGTTTTTGATGCTGCTTCTTCTTTCTTATCAATTCCTTTAGTATGTTTAAAAATATAATCACCAGCTCTAAGACAATCTTTTTGATCTAATTCGGTAAGGTAGACTACCAAAGTTTCAGATAAAGGAAAGCCTATTAGAGTTTTATTCAAAGTAATATTTAAGTATTGTAATTGTTGTAATTCAGCTAATTCATCAGAAATGGAAATAAGTTTATTCCTCCTAAGATCTAGACGTTGCAATTGTTGTAATTTTGCTATTTCAGAGGGAATAGATGTAATTGCATTACCACTTAGATCAAGCTCTCTTAATTGTTTTAATTCTGTTAGCGCAAGAGGGAAATATTCCAAGCTTCCATATGGATTATCCAGTTTGTTGCTGCTAAGGTTAAGTTTTTGTAAGTTTGTTAAATAGCATACTTCACGAGGAATGCTTGTGATTTTATTATTACTTAGATCTAACTCTTGTAATTGTTTTAAGCTGAATATTTGAGGAGTAATATAATTGATCTCATTATGTCTAAGGTTAAGTTTTTTTAATCTTTTTAATTCTTGTAAGTCTGGATATAAGATAGGTTTATTTATCCTTTTTTCCACAAAAGAAATATTATTACAACTAAGGTCAAGTTCTTCTAATTGACTAAATTGCGATAGATTAGAAGGGATAACACAAAATCTATTATCTCTTAAAATAAGTTGTTTTACATTGGGGAATAATGAAGGTAATTCAGGGGGAAGAACCCTTAATAGGTCTCCACTTAAGTCTAATCTTTCGATTTTTTCGAAATCTTTTATATGTAACATTAATACTTGCCGAACTCTTTTAGCTTTGTCTTGTATAGGTAAATCGAGAAATGCTTGTGAATCAAAATATTCTTCAGTGTGGATATATTCTCTTTTTCTAAATAAATTAAAACATCGAATCAAATGAAGATCATTTTGTCTTTCTAAAAACTCATGAATCTCTTTATAAACCATAACTGGTACTTGAACAATTAAATCATCATAAAATTCTTCTACTACCCCACCAGAAAAGGGTTTTAAAGACCGAAGTTGTCTTGTAAATATTGCTGTCAGTACTTGGTCAAATGAAATGCCAGATGCTTTATCTCCCAACTTGAAAAATTCGTCTTGTGTCATTCCAATGAGACCTTGAAGCTGATTAAAGATACTCATAGCAATTTTATTTAATGAGGCCTGATCTGCAACGAGATTAAAATTAAGGTGGTCTTTTGGTTTTGATAGAACACATATTCCATTGTCCACGGGATTAAATGCTATAGTAAATGCAGTCATAAATTATTACCTCAGACTTTCTATATTAAACTTGGGATAAGGAAAATAGTATTATAGATAGAAAAAGTCTATTTAAAAAAGAAAGCATTTAAACATTTTCAATGTTGTTTAATCACATGTTTCTGCCCAGTTCTCTCTTTGTTGTATGCGTCCTTTAATGTCAGTTAGTACGTTGTCTTCTATTTTTAGTAAAACATTTTTGCATAAATAAATAAGAAATTTAAGTGAAGAGTATCCTGGATAAGCATTTTCAATTTTGGTATTCCTAAGATTTATGCTTTTTAATTGTTTTGATTGAGGAATTTCATCAGGAGTAGATGTAATTGTATTATAGCTAAGATCAATTTCTTCTAATGCATTTAATGAGAATAATTCAGGGATAATACGATTAATTCCGTTGTGACTAAGATTAAGTTTTTTTAAATTATCTAAATCGATGATTTCTCGTTCAATATCAGAGACCAAATTATGACTAAGATCAAGCTCTTCTAATGCATTTAATGAGAATAATTCAGGGGTAATAATCCAAATTTTGTTGTGACTAAGATTAAGCTTTTTTAATGTTTTTAATTGTCTTATTTCCGGATATTTTTCAGGAGAAGGTACTGGTCTATATTCCATTTTAATTTTATTATGGCTAAGATCTAGAACTTCTAAGTTAGGTAGTTGTGATAATCCTTTTGGGAAAACATTAAATTCATTATGAGAAAGAATTAGCTCTTTTAAATTACTAAGCATAGATATTTCAGGTGGAAGTACCATTAGTTGTCCATTTGTTAGATCTAAACGTTCAATTTTTGATAATTCAGGTATGCGAAATGATAATAATGTTCTAATTCTATCAGCTTGTACTTTTGGTGGCGCTTTTTCTAAACTTGTAAAGTCAAATGATTCATGAAAATTGATATATCCTCTATCACGTAATAAGAAAAAGAAAAGGATTAAATTACAATCTTCTCTTTCTTGTATCCATGAGTTTATTCTTGTGTAAATTTCTGCTGGTATTTGAGTAAATAATTCATATACAAAGTCTTCTCCATCCCAACCAAATTGCTCTAGAGAATCAAACTGTTGTAAAAATATTTCTAAGAGTTTTTGATCAGATGTAGCTCTTAGTGATTTATCTATAGTAGAAAATTTATCTTGTTTGCCTTCTAGAGTGCGTTGTCGATTAAGTTGTTCAAATGTTTTTTGAGAAATATCGATTAAATCTCTCTGTGGGCCTATAATACTACACCTAAGAGAAGAATTATGTTTTGATAACATAAATAATTCTCTGCCTTCAAGGGGGGGATGACCGATAGTTGCCATAAATTATTACCTCCATATTATTTATATTTTACTTGGGATAAGGAAAATAGTCTTAAAATTAGAAAAAGTCTATCCTTACCGATTATAAAAATATCCCTTCTACTAGATGTATTGTAAAACATCAGGATCAGCGTCAATATCACAATGAAAGTCATGTTTTAATTTATACAATGCAACAATAATACCATCAGGTAGAGAGGAAATAGAATTATTATGAATATCAAGATATCCTAAATTTCTTAAATTGAATAACTGAGGGGGTAGGGCTGTTAATTTATTCTTGCTAACCATAAGAGTTGTTAGATGTGTTAATTGTTCTATTTCACAAGGGATAGATTTAATTTTGTTTTGAGTAAGTGTAAGAGTTGATAGGTGTGGTAATTCACATATTTGTGAAGGGATAACTTTAATCTTATTTCTATCAAGATTAAGCCTTATAAGGGTTTTTAATGAAAATACTTCTTCAGGAATACTTGTAAAGCGATTGTCTTTTAGGTCTAGCCATTCTAATTGTTCTAGTTTCGTGATTTCAAAAGGAAGTGAGATGAGATAGTTATTTTGAAGTAAAAGGTATCTTAAGTTAGTTAATTGGCCTATTTCAGGCGGTAATTTTTTTAAACAATTATTGTTAAGATAAAGCCTTTCTAGGTTAGTAAAATAGCTTATTTCTGGTGGCAAGGAAGTTAACTGACCGTTGAATAAATCTAACTCTCTAAGTTGATTTAATTGAGGTCTTAGAGAGTCAAATATTGATCTAATTAAACATGCCATAGTGGTTGGGGATGTTCCAAGAAGTATTTTTAGATCGTAATGTTCAAATAGCTTAGGGTATCTTTCATTTAATAAGTTAAAAAATGCGATTAAGCATTTATCTTTTTTCTCTTGTATCCATCTATTAATTTCTTGATATGTTTGTATAGTTAAAATTCCAGCAGCTTCTAGTTCTTTATTAAGTAGTTTTTGTCCTTTTGTTCCATAATTTTGAATTAGCTGATGGCATTGGTGATGCAGAGCTAATAAGAATGTATTTATTACTTCATCTTCCTCTATATTTTCTAAAATAGGCTCAAGAGAAGTTTTTCTTAAAGTAGAACAAACAGTTTGTCTTGATTTAATAGAAAATTCATGGGCAAATGCTGTTGCTGAAGGTAAAAGAGCTACTGTTCCTACTTTTTTTACAAGAGCATCTACATTTCTATCATCAAGAAAGGTTTGAAAGGCTTCTTTTGCTTCTTGTCTTGTTAAATGTGGTAGTAGTTTTGTTATTGCCGACATATATTAATCAATCTCTTCTACAGGGATTACTTCGAAATGAAAATTTGCTCTTTGATCTAAAGGAGGCATAATATTTTGATCGACAAGTACTTGTTTTAATTTAGGAAGAGAGGTAATAATTCCTGGAAATGAAGAAAGTTTATTTCCTTGTAGATATAATATTTTTAGATTGCTCAATTTCGATATTGCTTCAGGCAGATGAAATAAATTTAGATCATTTAAACCTAAATTTATAATCCCTTGTAATTTCTCAATATTCCTTGATAAGGAGTGCTCTATTTGAATTGTTTGATCGGTAAATGATAGCTCTCTAAATTCTAAAGAAGTAACGTCTAAATCTAATTCAACTTGCCTTTGCAAACGCATATAAAATGGAATTAAAAAAAGAGAAGGTGTTTGCATCAAAAGAAGACTCGATAGAAAAGATAAATCTATGTCGTTATGTATTAGATTAAATCGTTCTTTAAGATCTTGATGAGGATCATGCCTTAGCATTATATTAATAAAAAAACGAACCCAATAATCGCTTATAGGAAGTGGGCTTAAATACAGCGGTGTGTTTGTTACATCTAGTCTTCTTAAATTTGGAAGGCGGCTTAATGCAGATGGTATTACTACAAAATGATTATTTTGTAATCCTAGAACTCTTAATCCTGAAAATGCATCGAGTTCATCTGGCAGGTAAGGTAAATCGATACTTGCTAAGAATAAACAATCAACGTTAGAAAAATTATCTTTGTAATCATTTAAAAATTTTCTAATAGCTTTGGCTTGCTCAGGAATTGATAAAGTTAATAATTTATGTGAAAACTCATCGTAAACCCAATCTCCAACATTTCTTTTTATTACTGATAATGAATGAAAGAATTTTACTGAGCTAAAATCTTTAGGGTATTTTTCAATGATACTATCTAAGTGTTTTATTACATTGTCATCAGCGTAAATATTGCCTTTTATTCTAAGCGTTACTAAGAAATTTAAGACTTCCTCACATACATTTAGAACTTCTGTATCTTTTTTATTTTCATCTTTTATAGTGATGGTTATTGGATTGTTCCTTATAAATAATGTATTTAATCTTAAAAACCTAACAAGTTCAATTGGAAGTGAAGTGAGATTGAGATTGTCTAGAACAAGCAATGGAACAGAAGATATTGATAATCTAAGAGCACTGTGAAACATACGTCTAATTCTATTTGCTTGTTCTGATGTTGATAATTGTCCAAGCTCTTTAAAGTTTAAAATTTCAGATATATTCCCAAGATTTCTAGCAAGTGTAATTAGGCTAGTATCATCTTTGTGATGTTGTTTTTCCCAATTATAAGTATCAAAAAAAGATGTAAAAAAAGGTCGATTGCCTTCCATGTTCTTTAAAAAAACGCTGTGTCCTAATTTTCCAAAATAGCTAGCAAAAATTAAGTCTTGCTGTCTCAAAATAAATGTAGGGATACTTAATACTTCGAACTGTCCTCTAAAAAGGCCATCTATTATTGGTTTTACTCTGGATTTAAAATACTCTCTACCTTCTGTATTTTGGTTTAAAACCCGATGTAAATGATCTATTATATATCTAACAAATTCAATGGACTCTTTTTTACCTAAAAATACATAGACTTTAGAATAGTGTGGGGTAGTTTCAAAAACTTCTTTTGCAATATGAAATCTTACATCCTGAGAAAGAGATTTTAAACTTGTTACAGTCATTATATTGTATTTGGTTAAGTTATTTAAAGCACTGTAATTATAGCAAACAAAAACATTAATAAGAATAATAAAGATTTGTTTATTA
>CAYUWE010000072.1:0-5833 GCA_964448255.1 uncultured bacterium
TAAAAAACAAGGAATATAATGAGTTATTTAAAAGATTTTAGAGAAAAAATCGCTTTAAATGATTACCAAGGGTTTCTCACTTTATGGGAAGAATATTGCTATAATGATAAACCTGATGCAGTAGAACTAAAACAAATATTACAAGAAACAAAAGCATCTGAACTTACCTCTTCCTTTGGAAGACATATCGAAAGAGCTTTACTTATCTGGGAATTAATCCCTCCATCTCAAATTAAAGATGATGTTTTAACATTAATCTATGATATCGAAACAACCAACTCTGAAGAGTTATACGAAAGGGCCATTAATTTTTTATCAGAAAAATATCCTAACGATAAATATTTTGAGGAAAAGCTAAGGCTAGTAGGGCTAAAAGGAAAAGATAGCTTCCAGGGGTGCCTTCAAGGCTATATTTTATTAACTCATTTGAATAAAGGGAAATTTGCCTTTCATAAAGCAGGATGGGGAACTGGCGAAATTTTAGATTTATCTATGATAAGAGAGGAAGTAACATTAGAATTTGAATTTTTACTGGGAACAAAAACCCTTTCTTTTAAAAATGCTTTAAAAACATTGATACCACTACCTGACGATCATTTCTTAGCTAAAAGATTTGGGAACCCTGATGAATTAGAAAAAGATGCTAAAGAAAATCCCTTGCAAATAATGCACCTATTATTAAGAGATTTAGGACCTAAAACAGCAGCAGAAATCAAAGAAGAACTATGTGAATTAGTAATTCCAGAAAATGATTGGTCACGCTGGTGGCAAACTGCAAGAAATAAAATAAAAAAAGATACTAAAATTGAATCTCCCAGGAATATAAAACAACCATTTAAGTTGCTAAAAGAAGATATTTCTCATGAAGAAACTCTTTATAAAGCTTTAGACGCAAAACCTGGTATTAACCAAACAATAGCTTTAGTTTATTCTTTCATGAAAAATTTCCCTTCAGCGCTAAAAAATGAAGAAATTAAAAAATCTTTACAAACAAAGGTAAATGAAGTTTTTTCTTCGTCTGATTTAACAGAAGCTCAAAAAATTCAATTTTTATTTTTCTTAGAAGACTTAGGCGAAAAAAGAGCCGAAGTTAATGAAATAATTAAAAACCACCCTTCAATTCCAGATTTAATAGATGAAATTGAAATCCTATCATTTAAAAAACGTATTCTTATTATTCTTAGAAAAGAAAAAGATGATTGGATGCAAATTTTCTTTTCTCTCTTCTTTTCTCTTCAGCAAAATCTTCTTCGAGATTACTTATTAAATGCACTTATTACTATTAAACCCAAATCAATCTTAGAAGATAAAATTAAGGAACTATTAAGCCATCCATTAATCTATCCTCATTTGTTTGTTTGGTACTTCCAAAAGCTTTTTGAGAAAAAATCAGACCTCCCATTTTCTGATACAAAAGGAATAATAAAATTTTTTGAAGGATTTTTTGTCTTATTAGATCATCTCGAACAAAAAATCGAATTCAAAGACCTATCTAAAAAAATGGTAAGCATTATTACAGCTAATAGATACAAATTGATTAGAGATATCTTTGAAAAAGCATCAAAAGATGAAGTAAAAGAATTTTTGCTTCTCTCTACAAAATGTCGACTTTTAAGTGATCACGACAGAAAAATTATTCATTCTCTCGCTACAGTCGCTCATCCTTCTTTAGAGAATAAAAATATTAAAAAAGAAGACGAAAATGTAATTTGGACGACAGAAGAAGGCTATGAACAAACAAAAAAAAGAATGGAACAAATTGCAACAGTAGAAACTATACAAAATGCTAAAGAAATTGAAGAAGCAAGATCGCATGGGGATTTAAGAGAAAATGCTGAATATAAAGCTGCATTAGAAAAAAGAGCACGCCTTCAAGGAGAATTGAAATTTTTATCAGACCAATTTAACAGAGCAAAAATAATTGAAGACGACGATGTTTCAACAGATTCCGTTGGAATAGGAACTGTTGTTACATGTGTTAATTCAAAAGGTAGTGATACAACTTTTACCCTTTTAGGGCCATGGGACGCTAATCCCGATAATAATATTCTTTCATTTCAATCAAAATTAGCTCAGTCAATGAAAGGATTAAAAATCGGTGAAACATTTGAATTTCAACATGAAAAATATACGGTTAAAGAGATAGCAAATTATTTTAAGACAAAAAAATGATTTTATTATTTTAGTCTTTCTTTGCTATCTTAAATATAATATTTTTTCGAAAGGAAATGCTATATGAATGTACATAAAAATAATTCTCATCTATTTAAATTAGTTATTGCTAGTAGAAATGTTCATAAAATACGTGAAATACGATCTATTCTGAATCGCATCCCACATCTAGATATATTAAGTTTGTTAGATTTCCCCGATTATGCTCCACCAGAAGAAGGCGTCACTTCTTTCGAAGATAATGCTATACTAAAAGCTACTGATGCTGCAAAAGCACTTAAACTATGGACAATTGCTGATGATTCGGGATTAATTATCCCTGTGCTTAATGGAAAACCTGGGGTATTGTCTTCCCGTTATGCTGGAAAGAATGCAACCGATAAAGATAATAGAAATAAACTAATAGAAGAAATGCAAAATTTTGAAGATCAAGATAGAAACGCATTTTTTGAATGCTCCATTGCTTTAGCTTCACCAGATGGATTAAAAAAATGTGTCAAAGCAACATGCGAAGGTAAAATTATTCAAAAAGAAAAAGGCGGCGGTGGCTTTGGCTATGATCCTTTATTTGTAAAACATGAATATAACAAGACTTTTGCTGAGCTAGAAGAATCAATAAAAAATAGAATTTCACATAGAGGAAAGGCTTTAGATAAAATAATACCAACATTAGAATCTTTAATCGGCTAATGCATTACTACATCGATGGCTACAATCTATTATTTTATCTTGCAAAAGATACCTCTTCATTAGAAAACCAAAAGAATAATATAATTTCAATTTTAAACGAAGCGTTTAAGATATCTAATGTTTCAGTAACAATTGTTTTCGATGGAAAAGATTTTATAGACACGAATTATTCATATTATGACTCGTTGAAAATTGTATATACTGAAAAAGGGTTATCAGCTGATGATTACATTCTTGAACAACTAGAAGCAAAATCTCCTAAAACACAAATCACTGTTGTAACTTCCGACAAATCTTTAGCATTATTATGCAAAGATAAAAAAGCTCATACCAAATCTCTAAAATCATTTATTCAATGGGTAATTAAGCAAGAAAGAAAAAGTCACTTATCTCAAGATGAAAAAAAATATATCGACACTGAAGCTAATATTAAGAGACTGCAAGAAATTTTTGAAAAACGATTAAACAGTTAGAATTGAATGGTAAATTGATTGTTATAAGTTTTTTTTATTTCACTATATTTAATTGTCACATCAGTAATTTTTCCAGGAGCATTTTTTTTGATTTTTTCAATAAAATGTTCTAGAGCTTTTCTCTCTCCAACAGCTACAACTTCAACTGATCCATCATCTTCATTTTTTACATATCCATATAAAGACATTTCCTCAGCTAAACGTTTCACATAATAACGAAATCCAACTCCGTGTATATCACCATAAAATAACGCTATTACTTCTTCAGATTTCATAGTTCCTCCCTAGCATTTTTTTCTAAAAATTCAACTTCTTCCCAAAGATACTCATTTAAATATGAGATAATTTCAGATGTTGATTTTGCTTGATTAATAGCAAAGCGTAATTTTTTTGTTCCTTTACATCTTTTTAAATACCAACACCCAACTCTTCTCATATCCAAAATAGCTTTTCTTTCTATTTGATACTCCAATATGTATTTAAAATGATTAAGCATAACTTCATAAACATCTTTGCCGGTGCGACTAATCAAAGGTAAATTATTGAACAATCTAAATATATCTTCCATTATCCATGGCTGCCCTAACGTACCTCTTGAAATCATAATTCCATCACAATTGGTATATTCAAACATTTTCTTTGCGTCACTTGCTGAAAACACATCTCCATTCCCAATGATAGGAATACCCTCAATATTATCTTTTGCAGATTTTATATGATCCCAATTAGATAATCCTCTATATCCTTGTTTTTTCGTTCTACCATGGATAGTTACAGCTTTTGCACCTGCTTTTTTAGCTATTTTTACTATTTCATTTGCATATATTTGTTCATTATCCCAACCACATCGTATCTTCAATGTTATAGGGATTTTCACAACAGACATAATCGAACTAAGCATTTCTCCAATTTTTTCTGGGTTTTTTAGCATAGCTGAACCGCTACCATCTTTTGTAACTTTATCAACAGGGCATCCACAATTGAAATCAATAACATCAAAGCCTAAGTCTTCTATTATTTTAGCAGCCTCTTTAGCAACCATTGGATTACTTCCACAAAGTTGTGCTCCAATTGGATGCATATCTTCTGTAAAATCAAGTAAATCAAAAGTATTTTTATCATGCCTAATGACCGCTTCAATTTTTACCATTTCGCAAAAGAGCAATCCTGGAAAATATTTTATAGACATTTTTCTAAATGCCAGATCAGTACATCCAGCTAATGGAGCATAAAAAAAATTGTTTGATAATACTAAATCGCCTAAACGAAAATCTTTTTTGTAAAACATTTCCATCTATCGCAATAAACTTAATAAAAAAAGTTCTAACAGTCGAAGCCCAAAAAAAGCTAAAAGAGGGCTTAGGTCTAATACCCCACCAATTGGAGGGATAATTCTTCGAAAAATATTTAAATAAGGATCAGTATAATGAGCAATAAACCTCATAAATGTATGACGATGAAAATGAGGGAACCACGATCCTAATATCCTTATTATGATCATGGTAGTATAACAAACAAAAAGTAAATGTATCGTTCTATAAACCATAAAAAATATGCTATTTTCAGATGATTTTACACGTTAATGAATTTTTTCTCCTATAATAAAAATTTCTTCAAAAAAATTTCTACTATTTAAAACATGGAAATTTCCTTTCATCTTATTTCAAACAAAAGTAAAATTTTTTAGCTTATTATGGGTAAAATATGCGCTTTATAGGAATTGAAAAAACTAATGATAAAATTCTCTTTTCTTTCATAAAAAAAAAGGGAAATAATTTTTTATTAGAAAAACAAAATATTATTCAAAATACCCCTCATAATGTAAAGCAGCTTTACAAAGAAATAAATAAGAAAAATGCTATTGTAATAACAGGGTTAGACCTTCAAGATTGTATAATAAAATTCCTATCTCTTCCTATAACTAAAAAATCTCACTTAAAAAAAGCTATAGCCTTTCAAGAGGAATCTATTAGCTCATTAGATAAAAATGATACGATAATCCTAACTAAAGAAACCAATAATTCCTTTGACATAACATTTTTTATAACAACCAAAAAAGCTCTGTTATCTCATCTTAAAGATTATAACTTCATATCTGTTGATTCAGATATTATATCAACAAAAGCTTCTTGTTTAACTGCTTTTGCAAATTGGTATGCCAAAAATTCTAAGGATAAATATGTAATACATTTTGGATTTGATTCTATATACTGTATTTACATTAAAGATAATACTATTCAAAAAGCTCATATAATAAATATTGGGTCAAATACACTTACCTATTGTATTCCCAATGAAAACACTAGCTCAATTGATCTAACGAAAATCACTAAAAAACAATCTACCTCTCTTTATTTATCTTTGGAAAAATTGAAAAATGAACTTCACAAAATTTTTCTCTCATTTCAAAGAGAAACTAAAGAAAAACTACCTTTATTAATCACAGGAAATACTTCTGTTTTTAGATAATTAAACGACTCAGTTCTTGAAAGCCCTCC
>CAYUWE010000073.1:0-5750 GCA_964448255.1 uncultured bacterium
TTTTTTCTATCCTTGGCAAAATCTCCCTCTTCAACTAAATTAATAAGTTTTAGTAGAATAGGGATGATTTTTTTATGGAGAAAAAAGAATATAAAAACTTTGTCATAACAAAACACTTACCTTTAGAAGAGTTAAAAGTCACTTTAATTGAGCTAACTCATAAAAAAACTCATGCCAAAGTGATGCATATAGCTACTGATGATACGGAAAATGTCTTTTGTTTGTCTTTTAGAACGCTTCCTAAAAATTCTGATGGTTCTGCCCATATATTAGAACATACAGTTTTATGTGGTTCTGAAAAATACCCTGTAAAAGATCCCTTTTTTGCTATGACAAGACGAAGTCTTAACACCTTTATGAATGCATTTACAGGTTCTGATTTTACATGCTACCCTGCTAGCTCACAAAATAAAACCGACTTTTATAATTTATTAGAAGTATATCTCGATGCGGCATTCCGTCCTGAATTAAAAAAAATGAGCTTTTTACAAGAAGGCCATAGATTAGAGTTCAAAAAGAAAGACGATCCAAAATCGCCTCTAATCTATAAAGGCGTAGTATTTAATGAAATGAAAGGAGCTCTATCTTCTCCTGATAATAGATTATGGGAAGGTTTAATGGAAAAATTACTACCTGACCTTACATATTCATATAATTCTGGAGGCGATCCCAAAGTAATCCCCTCTTTAACATATGAAGAATTAATAGAGTTTCATAAGTACTTTTATCATCCATCACACTGCTTATTTTATTTTTATGGGAATTTCCCACTAGAGGGACATTTAGACTTTATCGAAGAAAAAATCTTATCAAAAAGTGATTTAAAAAAAGAAATTCCCCCAATAAATAAGCAAACAAGATTTTCATCAATTAAAAAAAGTGATGCTCCATATCCTGTTGCTAAAGAAGAAAAAAATTCATCTATCCAAGCTTTTGGGTATTTAACGTCTTATATTTCAGATCAAGAAACAACACTTGCTCTAGAATTACTAGATTGCATTTTAATGGAAACGGATGCTTCACCACTTAGATATGCTCTATTACAATCTAACCTCTGCACCCAAGTAACCTCATATCTAGACCCAGAAATGAGTGAAATACCATGGGTAATAGTTTGTAAAGGCTGCAAAAAAGAAGATAAAGCAAAAATTTTTAATCTAATACAAACAGTACTTACAAAGATTGTAGAAGAAAAAATACCTAAAGAACTAGTAGATGCGGCGCTTCATCAACTAGAGTTTTCAAGAAAAGAAATCGTTGGTAGTAGCATGCCATATGGGCTTGTGCTATTTATGAGAGCAGGCCTTGCAAAACAAAATGGATGCGATGCTGAAAATGCCCTTCAAATACATGCACTTTTTGAAAAATTACTAAAAAAAATAAAAGATAAAAATTATCTTCCTGATCTTATAAAAAAATACTTTTTAAACAACCCACATCAAGTTCATCTAACTCTATTCCCCGATGAAAAATTAGCAGAAAAAGAAGATATAGAAGAAAAAGAAAAATTAGAAAAAATAAAAAAGTCTTTATCCAATGAGAAAACAGAAAAAATACTAAAACAAACTGAAGAATTAGAAAAATATCAAAAAGAAATAGAAAATCAATCTTTAGAATGCCTTCCAAAAATTTTAGTAAAAGATATCCCCCATGAAATTAAAGACTATCCACTAGAAATAGAAACTATTAACAACAAAAAAATATTTTTCCATAATTGCTTTACTAATCATATTGCATATGTGGATTTAATTTTTGATCTGCCAAATATCTCTAAAGATAAACTTTCCTTACTTTCTTTATTTTCCTCATTGCTTTCACAAGTAGATATGAAAGATAGTTCTTATCAAGAAAATTTGCAGTTTATACAAAAGTATTTAGGAGGTGTTGGAGCATATGTTTCAACACATATTCCATATAACAATGCAAATTTATGTAATCCTACGTTTAATATAAGAGGAAAAGCCCTTTATAGAAATGTTGATAAGCTCTTTTCTTATCTTATAAAATTATCTAATGAAGTCATTTTTACAAATAAGCAGAGAATAAAAGAGCTTATCTTACAGATAAATTCATATTTAGAGCATAGCATAAACCAAAATGCTATGAGATATGCTTCAACATTATCTCAAGCATCATTAAATTATTCTTCCTTTATAAATGAAAGCTTTTATGGATTAGACTATTACCACTTTATTAAAAACCTTGCAAAAGATTTAGATAATAACATTGATACGTTAATTAAAGATTTAGAAGAGATGAAAAATCAACTATTTTTCTTAGACAAATCAGATCTCGTAATTACCTGTGATATAGAAAAATATAAAGAAATAAAAAAAGAAAAATTCTATGGGCTTTTAGATATACAAGGAAAAAGTTTTGCAAAATGGAGGGAAAAAGATTTTCCTCTTCCATCCATACCTTCTCAAGGAAGACTTATTTCCTCTCCTGTAGCTTTTACAAGTCTTTCTTATAGTACTGTTGGATATGATAATGAAGATTCACAATATCTATTAATTGCATCACAGCTGATGCAAAATATATATCTTCATAAAATGATAAGAGAACAACAAGGGGCATATGGTGGTGGTGCTAATTACAATCCTTCTTCTTCTATTTTCTCATTTTATGCATATAGAGATCCTCATATTACTTCATCCAAAGATGCGTTTTATGAAGCTATAGAAAAAATAGCTTCATCAAAAAATTTCACACAAGAAGAATTAGATGAAGCAAAATTAGGGATTATCCAAGGAATAGATGATCCTATAACCCCTTCTAGCCGTGGTATAACAGCATATAACTGGCATCGCAGCTGTAAAACAAAAGAAAGAAGATTTAATTTTCGAGAAAAAGTACTTCTAGCAAATAAAGAAAATATATCTAATGCAGTAAAAAAACACCTGCTTTTGCAAAAAGAAAAAGGCATTTTTATATCATTTGCTGCAAAGGATTTATTTGAAATAGAAAAAATATCATTTATTAAAATTTTTCCCTTGTGAAAAAGGCTTATTAGATTTTATCTTCTATGAGTATTATTACCCCTAATTTTTTTGTGTTTAAGGAGAAAGTTCTTATGAAAGTCCCACGTATTAAAGCAACATTGCTTATTATTTTTTCATTATGTTTTTATTCATTTATTTTTGCTAATGAAGATGATTCAGGAACAAAATATCTAGAACAAACATCGAAAGCATTTACAGAAATAGCAAAAAAAGCCACACCAGCAGTTGTGTCGATTACAGCACAATTTAATAAAGGTGGCTACCAGGGGCAAACTGCAGAAGATTATGAAAATCCATTTGATTATTTCAGCGATGAATTTTTCAAAAGGTTTTTTGGAAATAAAGGTATGCCCGGACAAAGGTTTAAATCAATGCCTCAACAACCTCAAGTATCTGCAGGTTCTGGTTTTATCGTATCTGATAATGGATATATCCTCACAAATAACCACGTAGTAAAAGACGCGGAAAAAATCACTGTAGCTTTAAATAATGGTGATGAATATGAAGCTAAAATTGTAGGATCAGATAGCCGTACTGATGTAGCTGTAATAAAAATTGAAGCTGAAAACTTAGATTATCTATCTTTTGGTAATTCCGATAATTTGGAAATTGGAGAATGGGTAATAGCAATAGGAACACCCTTCACCCTTCAAGCTAGCTTAACAGTTGGTGTTGTAAGTGCAAAAGGAAGGCAAAATCTAAGGATCACAGAATTAGAAGATTTTATACAAACAGATGCTGCAATTAACCCTGGCAATTCAGGAGGGCCACTATTAGACCTTCACGGTAATGTTATTGGAATAAATACAGCTATAGTATCAAAAAATGGGGGTTACATGGGTATTGGTTTTGCAATACCTAGCAACATGGCAAAATATGTAATGAACCAAATTATTGATACAGGAATGGTAAAAAGAGGATATCTAGGGGTATATTTACAAAGCGTAGATAAAGAAATCGCAGAAGCATTTAGCTTAGATCATACAGAAGGTGTATTAGTAGCTGAAGTATCAAAAGATTCCCCAGCAGAAGATGCAGGAATAAAACAAGGAGATATTATCATCTCATATAATGGTGCTGTAATAAAAAATATTCATTCTTTTAGAAATGAATTATCACTTCTAGAACCTGGAACAGAAGTTGGATTATCAGTTTTAAGAGATGGTAAAAAAGAAGAAATAACAGTAAAACTTGGAACATCTCCTAATGAACCTATTGCTACTACAAAAGAATCCTCACAGCTAGGAATAGATGTGTCAGAACCAAATAATATTGCTCCTGAGATTTTACAAAAATATGGAATAGCTCCAAATTCTGACGGGCTTGTTATTACTTCTGTTAAAGCAGGGTCTTTAGGATATAGAGCCGGGTTAAAACCAGGTATGCTTATACTGCAAGTAAATCAAACAAGAACGAAAACTCCAAATGACTATAATGAAGCATTAGCAGATATGGAAAATAGAAAACATATGCTACTTCTAATACGCTATCAAAATATCACAAGATTCTTAACGATACGTATGCAAAACTAATGAAAAAAATGTTTGAAGAGAGGGTCTTCTTTAATTTCTAAGAAGACCTTTTCTGATAGCAATTTATTTATATCTATCTTACCAAATTCCACAGCTTTCCTTAACCATCCACCTGCAGGTTTTGCCTTTTTAAGATGAGCAAATGCCTTTGCATTCATAAGAGCTACTTCTTGTGTTGGCATAAATTGATAACAAGAAGAAGATAGCTTTGCCACTAAGCCATAATTATTTTCTTTAAATGCTAATTTCTGCAACAAACATAAAGCTTCTTTTTCTAAATGATCTTTTACTGAAAATAGCAATTCATAAGCTTCATGAGTTTTACCTTCTTCTAAGTCTAGCAATGCTAAATAATGTGTTGCTGCAACAAAAATAATCCCTTTTTTTGTTTTGTCTCTTACTTCCAAAAATATTTTTTTAGCTTCATCTTTTCTTCCTTCTTGCAGTGCTATTTCCCCTTGATTTAACCTTTTTGTATTATCTTCATCTCTATCTTGTGTTGATAGGTGTTTAGATTTCCTCCACATATCGAACCCTTGAAACGCAAAGATAAAAAATATTGCACCTATCAAAAAACCACCTATAACAAAGAAAAACATGGCTATTAGAAAAGAAATACTCATTCCAATAAATATTGATAGCTTAAATCCTTTTAACCCTAACCATGCTTCTAGGGCTATACGAAGAAGTTGCCCTCCATCTAGTGGGAGTATTGGTAAGAGATTGATCAATGTCCAAAAGAGATTAACAAATTTAAATAACGATAATATCTCTATCACTATAATATTTTGAAAATAGTTTAATGATAATATTCCCCAAGAAATAAAAAATAAGGATAGTCCAAATAAAGGTCCCATTAATACGATAAGAAATTGCTTTGAAAATTTCTTTAGATTTTTAGCTTCATAGGAAGTAACCCCGCCTAAAGCTACAAGATCTATCCTTGGATTTTGTTTAAAAATAATAGCCATCGTTGCATGGCCAAGTTCATGGACTAAAATAGAAATCAAAATTATTAACATCCATATGAGCATACCTACTAAAGATCCGCTATTAAACCATCCTATTAACCCCGCTAAAACCCAAAATATTGGATGAATAGAAATAGGTATTCTCCCAGGAATATTAATCATCTAAGTCCCCCTTTTAAAATCCTTCTTTTCAATTTCCTTATGTGATAGATTTTCATTTCAATCAAACTTAAAAATGAAAAAAA
>CAYUWE010000074.1:0-5717 GCA_964448255.1 uncultured bacterium
GTTAACAAGAATAGTAGAAAATGAATGCGATAAAGCAATAGAAAGAGCAAAAACAGCGAATCGCAAAACTATAATGGACCGGGATTTTCAAGAATAACAACCTATTCGTTATTAACAATTTACCTCCTTAATTTAGCAGTCTAGCCAATTAAGTGCTAGACAAGAATCCAGATAAATAGTATTATAGAGTTATAGCTAAAATTAAGGAGGTTATTTTATGAATAGAAGAAATAATCAAGCCTTTAGGATATTCCCATCTTTATTCTATGAATTAGACGATATAAATAATTTATTTACCACTTTAGACAAAGAAGCAGCTCCAAGCAATAATGTCTCTATTTATGAAGATGATAAAAATACATATATAGAAGCTTTTATTCCTGGAATAAAAAATAATGAAGTAGATATTTCATTAGATAAAGGAATGCTTCTAATAAAAGCAGAAAGTAAAGAAGAAAAAAATGATGTTAAATATCATTTAAAATCTTTAAAGAATTTTTCTTATAGAATCCCTATGCCTAATAAAATCGATGATTTTGCAGAGCCAGAAGCAATTTGTAAAGATGGCATTTTAAAAATTATTTTCAAAAAAATTTCTCCGTCTCAAACTAAAAAGATTCAAATAAAATTTGAATAATAAAAAGCCCGGGAAACCGGGCTTTTTTTATTTTATAATTCCTGTTATGATAGATGTATGAAAAAGAAAAATACATCTTGGGAAAAAGTAAGTTCATGGTATGACAAGCTCGTTGGAATAAATGGGCACTATTACCATAAAAATGTTATTTTCCCCTCACTTTTAAAAAATGCTATTTTCAAAAAGAAATGCTCTTTATTAGATCTTGCATGTGGGCAAGGCGTTTTATCAAGAGTTATCAATGAAAATATAGACTATTGGGGTTGTGATGTATCATCATCTCTTATATCGGCTGCAAAAAAGCTAAAGAGAGGGAATTTTTTTGTCTCTGATATCACAAAACCTCTTATGCTAGATAAAAAGGATTTTGATGTTATTACAATTATTTTAGCTCTGCAGGATATTGGGTTACATGATGAGATATTTCAAAATTGCTATAATCACCTAAAACCTAATGGAAAGCTATTTCTTATCATCAATCACCCTTGTTTTCGCATTCCTAGGCAAACTTCTTGGAACATCACAAAAACTGAGCAATCAAGGCAAGTAAATCGATATATGACAAACATGACTATTCCAATAAAAACTAATCCTGGGAAAAAAGAATTTTCTAAAAAAGTATATTTTCATCATTACCCTATGCAGGAATATTTCAATATCCTAAATAGAAACGGATTTACAATTAAAAACATCCAAGAGCTAATTTCAGATAAAAAAAGCACAGGAAAAAATAGAAAAAAGGAAGATCTTGCAAGGAAAGAAATCCCACTTTTTTTATCTATAGAAGCAAAAAAATCTTCATAATATCTTGTATTCAAGCAAAAAAAAGGATATTTTATCTTTTTTATAAATTTTATAATTGCTTATGCGTCCTTTAATTATCTCAATATTGCTTATTATTGGTGCAATAATAATAGCAACACATCAATTTGAAAAAAAAATTCATCCAGCATTATTAACAGATAAAAATAGACCGCTTGTTACAGTAGAATTCCAAGGGCAATTTGGCAATCAACTATTTCAAGCAGCAGCCGGCATTAGCTATGCTCTTGATAATAACTGCAAATTTGTTTTACCTAAAAGATACTTAAAAACAGAAAATTTCAGAATTAAATCCACTTGTAAAAATGTATTTTCTCTTCTTCCTTTTGAAAAAAAAATCGATGATTTAGAAAATTACTATGAAGAGCCTTTTCCATTTAAATATAGAAAAATTCCATTTAACAATGGTTCTACAAAGATAAAAGGCTATTTTCAATCTGAGAAATTCTTTCAAAATTACAAAGATTTAATAATAGAGCTATTTTCTCCATCTTCAAAAATAGAAAATTACCTTCGAAAAAAACATAAAGACATTCTTTCTCATCCAAATATAGTTGGCATACACATTAGAACGTTTTATAGGGATTATCTAGGACAAGGAGAAAAATTTTATAAATCTTACTTTCCTCCAGATATAGAATATATCGAAAAAGCGATAGAACTTTTCGATAAAGATTCTATATTTGTTGTATGTTCTGATCATATTGACTGGTGCAAAAAAAATCTAAAACACATAGATAAAAACTTCGTGTTTATTGAAAACCAACCAAAGCATTTAGATTTTTATTTACTATCTTTGTGTGATCATATGATCACATCAAATTCTTCATTTTCTTGGTGGGCAGCGTATTTAATTAAAAATAAAGATAAAATAATAGTAGCAAGAGATCCTTGGACAACCCAAACTGAACATCATAATGATGATATTATTCCACCTAATTGGATAAGGATAAAATCAGACAAAATCCCGCCCATACCTACTTTTGAATAAAAAAAAGTTTGCATTAAATAAATTATTTGATAGCTTCTTCGGCAAAATTATTTCTCAGGAGGAAATAACTATGGTAGAAGTAAAATCATTATTTGGAATAGGGTCTACATTTAAACCTCAATATCCCGATGATGAATATCATCTAAAAATTTTATTCGAAGGAAATAAAGAAACAGATGGAACAATAGCTGACGCTCTTAGAGAGCACAATGTGGGTAATGTAGCTGATATGGACTTACAACAATTAGAAACCCTACCAAAATTTGATGCTACAAAAGTTCTTTTACACAACAGAATACATAGAGCTAATGAGTATTTTCTAAAATTTAATACTCTTTTAGAACAACAAACTCGTCCAAGCACTTTTAAAGGTTGTTTGAGAAGAGCAAATAACGCAACTTTAGCTGTTGGTCAACAATTATTATTCCTATTTGGTGAAGTTTATTCCGTACTTTCAGTAATCCCCGCTTCTAGAAGTGATTTGTCTCCAGAAGGAGAAGTTACTAATAATGCTGCAGTTTGGATTACGCCTGCAGTTTTTGTAGTAATACATATATGTACAACTCTTAGAGATAGAGCTGCCCAACGTAAAAACAAGTGGTTTGCTCAAGAAAATGAGATTAGAACACTTAGAGAATTAGCAGAAGCAGTGGAAGCAAAAGCCCAACAAATATTGCTTACAATTGATGTAACAGCAAAATTAATTAGAAAGTTAATTGAAGAAAAAAAAGGTCATACCACTCCATCTGCATTGGAAGCAGAAGAACTTAAACAATTAGACGAAGAGATCTGTGCTATTGCTGCAAAAAGAAAAAAAACACCGGTAGTAAGACAAAAAAGAAAAAAACCAAAACCAAAGACAAAGGAATCAAAATGGTCTATTTTTATCCCTAGAAGAGAAAAACTAACTGCTGCTATGAACGCTTTACCTCAAGAAGAAGAACCTGATTCATTTAAAGAATTATTAAAAGCATATAAAAAACGAAGTAGCGAACCAATGACTCCTAGAAGAGAACCCTCTACTGGTGGATACGTTGGAAATGAAGCAAACGGCAAAGACTACTCACCAAGTACTCACCTTCAACAAATAATACAAGAAGAAGGCATTGAACCAGAGACACCAAGTACTTCTGGTAGTGAAAGTGGCCCAATACAACAAACCCAAAGTATAGATCCAGGGCAAATATATTTTGGACCACAATGTCCAATACCAGTATATAAGACACCACCACAACCTGGTGGTTCTGGAGCTGCAGGATGGTATCCTCCTGCTCTTCAAAGCCAACCTCAACATGGTGCAGGAGTAGGGCTAGAAAAGTATGTCAAAAAACATAGAGCAGCAGCTCAAGTGACTCCGCCAAATGTTGCCGCACAAACACCATCTATGCACCCGCAATCTGCATTCAATCCACCATTCCCACGAACATCATTTACTAATCAATCACCAGCATATTATTAAAAATTTATTTTTCTAATATTACCGCCATAAATTGGCGGTAATATTGAAATCTTCAAACAAAATCTAAAAAATGATAAAATGGTCTAGATAAAATATTCATATAGGAGTTTTTATGAAAAATGATTTTAATCCAAGAGGTGAAAAACGCCCAAGAAATGGTAAAGGACAAGGACAATGTAAATGCAAAGGCTTTGGAAGAAATTTAGGCTCATGTCAAAACCTAAATAAAGGTCCTGGAAGAGGTCTTGGAAAAGGTAGAGGTAGAGGCCTTGGCAGAGGGAAATAGTTACATTAAAACCCTAGCAATATAAGTAACAACTAAGTAATATCAAATGAAAAAAACAGGTAGTTAACGTCATGGAAAGTAGAGTTAGAAAATTTTGGTTTATTAGTTTTATTATCTTAGTCACTTGGCACGTATTTTCAATAATACAAACTATGATTTATTATGGTTTTATAAGACATAGTAGTTACTACAATATGCTAGAAAATATACTTTCTCAAACTATGTTCACTTTCAATATTTTTGTGATAATAAATTTGTCTGCAATGATGCTTCTTTTAATAGCCCCACAATTTATAAACTACATTCTTGGGTATAAAAAACAAGGATACAAATGGCTAATTGGCTATTTAGTAGTTTATACTGCTTTATTCGTATGGGGATTATTTATAATGAAGAGTACAATAGAGACTAACAATTATGTTATAAGTAGTATAAATCAAAATTATATCCAAAAGCATGCTATAATGTATTCTATCTTTATTCCAATGATAAAAATATCTAGTTATATTACTCCCTTTTTCCAAGCTTTCAATCTTATCATGTGCTTTTTCTTAATGCTTGAAAATAGAAAGCTAAAAAAGGCTCCTGTAATCGTTAAAGAAGAATAATGTTTGTGTTTTTTTCTAAAAAAACATAAGGTTATCGAAATTTTTTTTCATATAAAGAAAGGATTAAGATTATGAGAAAAATTTCGATATTTTTAACCATCTTTTTTTCACTAATAATTACCACAAGTATATTTGGAGAAAATCAAGAGTCATTTAAAGAGAAAATAGCTAATGATGTAGCAATAATAAAAGAAAAAGCACCTAATTTTAACCCAAAATATGGGATTATATTAGGCTCTGGCATGAGTCAACTTGCAGATGAAATGGAAAATAAAGTTGTCATTCCATACGAAGAATTACCGAATTTCCCTATAAGTACCGTTCAAGGACATGAAGGATCATTAATTATAGGAACACTTGAAGGAGTAGATGTCGTTTTACTAAATGGACGTGTTCATCTATATGAAGGGATAAACATCGATAAAATTAAAGTTTTAATTCGTACTATTCGTCTACTTGGCTGTGAAAATCTAGTATTAACTAGCGCTGCTGGTTCAACCAATACAGATATAGGCCCTGGAGAAATAGGAATAGTCACAGATCATATTAATTTCTTATGGAATAATCCTCTTGTTGGCCCAAATGATGATGAATTTGGTCCTAGGTTTGTTGCAATGGAAGAAGTATATGACAATAACCTTAGAAACGACTTTTTAAAAGTTGCTAATGATTTAGACATAACTCTTCACCAAGGCGTGTTTCTAGCAATACTTGGTCCAACATTTGAAACACCTGCTGAAACTAGATTTTTAAAAAATTTGGGAGCTGACTATATAGGAATGTCTACAATTCCAGAAGCAATTATAGCAACACATTGCGGCATGAAAGTAGCAGCCTTTTCAATTATCACAGACCTTGCAACTGGTCTTTCTGATCAGATATTATCACATGAAAATACTCTTCATTATGCACAA
>CAYUWE010000075.1:0-5664 GCA_964448255.1 uncultured bacterium
ATAATATATAACTATAAAGAAATATCTTTAAGCTTCTAGAACTGGAGTTTTCTTTTTCTTTGCTATATAGCCTTGCTTTAGCTCAGCTTGATAGACGAACCATAATCCTGATATCACTATTAATGTAGATAGTAAAATTGTCCAAGAAGGCTTTTCTCCTAGAATCATCCATCCAGTTAATGAAGCAAAAACAGGGCTTAATAGCCCAGCAAAAGATAGAAAAGTCGCTGTAAACTTCTTTAATAGATAGCCATATAGGTTATAGCAAATTATATTTGAGATAAAAATTATTGTGCCTACTCCTATTAGAAAATGAGACATATTTCCATGTTGTATTGGTATAGGTGACCAATTATCAACAAATAAGGAATGAACTAATGCCATCATTCCGCCAATAATCATGCTACTTCCGTTAGCCATGATCGGAGATATTGAGTTTTTATCATCTTCACCTTTTACAAGAAGTCTTAATAACACCCATCCATATACTGAAAATAATGCTGCGCCCATGATGGCTAATTCAGGCCAGGATATTAAAAAGAACTTTTTAAAACTTTCCTCGGAGGAAGATTGCGTTAGTAAAACAGGAATAAATCCTAAAAGACCTATAAATAACCCAATCCATTTTTTTGGATTCATTTTTTCTCCAAAGTGAATATACGAGAAAAGAGCAGCAAAAAAAGGAGATAAACTATAAATAAAACAGGTTTTAGCAGAGGTAAGGTACTGTAAGCCCCAGAATTCTAATACATTAGTCAAATAGATGCTAAAAACAGATAGCATTATTATGGCGTAAAATTGCTTCTTATTAATTTTAAAAGCACTTCTTTTCCTGATAAATAGATATGTAACTAATAAAAAACCTGCCGCTAACATTCTAAAACTAGTTAGAAAAACAGGGGGACATGACTGAAGGGTCAATTTTCCTATAGAAAAAACGCTTGTCCAGGTAGCAAATAAAAAAAACGTTAAAAAAAATGGGCATTTGCCTATTCCTGTCTTATTTTGGATTTAAGAATATAACATTTTTTTTACTCTTGGTCAAACTTTCAAAAAAAGAATTTATAGTAATATTTTTTTTTAATTTTGGTAATTTTTATTAATACTTGGTATTTTTGCTTTAAAGTTATAATTTTGAGGGTTTTATGAAAAAAACAGCTCCTTTTGGTTCTTGGGCTTCATTAGTGACTTCGGAAATGGTTACAAAAGACATGATTAGATTAAATTATGTTCGCTGCGATGGTAAAAAAATATTTTGGGAAGAAGGAAGGTATGAGGAAAAAGGAAGAGTACAGATAGTTGAAAATGTAGATGGAAAGCAAAAGGAGTTATTAACAAAAGAATATAATGCTAGAAGCAAGGTTCATGAATATGGAGGGTGTTCATTTGCAGTAAAAAATAACTTGTTATTTTTCGTTAATTTTAAAGATCAAAGGATTTACCAATTAAAAGATGAAAAAATTACTCCTATTACTCCAAAAAGCAGTAATAGTAGGTATGTGGATATTGAAATAGACGAAAAAAGAAATGTTTTATTTTGTGTGAAAGAAGAACATCTTTCTAAAGAAGTCGTTAATAAAATTGTTAGGATAGATATCGATACTGGAAAAGAACATACCATTGTAGAGGGGTGTGATTTTTATTCTTCAATTAAACTAAATCCAAAAGAAGATAAAATTTGTTTTCTTCGATGGAACCATCCCTTTTTACCTTGGGATCAAACTGAACTATCTATTTGTTTAATTGATGAAAAAGGAGATGTAATAGAAGAAGAAATAGTATTTGGAAGTCCAAATGAATCTATTTGTCAGCCTAAATGGGGAGAAGATAATACTCTTTATTTTGTATCTGATAAAACTTCTTTTTGGAACTTATACCAATATAAAGATGAAAAAATTTCTAGCATTTATCCATGTGAATTTGAATTTGGTTATCCTAATTGGTTATTTGGTTTTTCTACATATGTTGTAATAGGTGATAAAATAGCTTGTAGTTATATTGATAGAGCTATTTCTTATTTTGCTATTATTGATTTAAAGAGTAAAAGTTTTGAGAAAATTTCATCTTCATTTACTTCATTTACAAGCTTGCAGGTATATGATGATAATAAAGTTGCTATGATAGCAGCTTCTCCAACAAAAGAAGCTTCGGTAGTTGTTTTTGATATAGATAGAAGAGAATTTAAAACGATAAAAGAAAGTAGAAAGACTAGTCTTAGTGAAGAGGATATATCAAAAGCTAAGCTTATATCTTTTCCAGGGTGGGAAGAAAATAAAACTTACGCTTTTTTTTACCCTCCAAAAAATAAAGATTTTATCGGAGAAGAAAATACACTGCCTCCATTAATTGTAAAAAGCCATGGAGGGCCTTCAGCATTTTCTACTAATACATTAAGTTTAGAAATACAATTTTGGACAAGTAGGGGATTTGCTTTTGTAGATGTTAATTATGGTGGGAGTACTGGCTTTGGTAGAAAATATAGAGAAAGGCTAAATAATAGATGGGGTATTGTTGATGTAGAAGACTGTGCTAAAGCTGTTGAATACTTAGAGAAAAACAATAAAGTAGATAAAGATAAAGTAGCTATCAGAGGTGGAAGCGCAGGTGGATATACCACTTTAGCGGCATTAGTATTTACCAAAAATATTTTTAAAGCTGGAGCTAGTTATTATGGAGTTAGTGATTTAGTAAAATTAGCGCAAGACACTCATAAATTTGAATCTAGGTATTTGGATAATTTAATAGGTAAATATCCAGAAGAAAGAGAGATATACGAAAAACGCTCTCCAGTTAACCATATAGATAATTTTAATTGCCCTGTTATCTTTTTTCAAGGTGGAGAGGATAAAGTAGTATTGCCTAACCAATCTGAAAAAATATTTAATGCATTAAAGAAAAAAAAGATCCCTACAGCATATGTACTTTTCAAAGATGAAGGCCATGGCTTTAGACAAAAAGAAAATGTAAAAAATTGTCTTGAGATGGAACTTTATTTTTATTCAAAAATCTTTCATTTTCCATTAAAAGAAAAGATAGTTTCAGTTAATATAGAAAACTTATAGTTTTTTATATTTTATGAATGAAGTATTTTTCTTTTTACATATTTTATTAGTAGCTTTGTTTCTATATTTTTCTCTTTATTTTGGGAAAAATACGCTTATTACATTTATTTCTTTAAACGCCGTTTTAGCCAATTTCTTTATTGTAAAACAAATTAATCTTTTTTCATTAAACGTTACTGCTAGTGATGTTTTTTCAATAGGAAGTATTTGGGGGTTAAATTTACTTCAAGAATATTACGGGAAAAAAGCTGCAAAAAAAGCAGCAATTGTAGCTCTATTTTCTCTAGTATTTTTTGTAGCTATGTCGAAAGTTCATTTGTTATATCTCCCTTCAGCTGTTGATACGACCCATTTTTCATTTGCAAATATTTTCTCATCATCATTTAGAATTGTTTTTTCTTCTATTGTTGTATTTTATTTAGTGCAAAAAATAGACATTCAAATTTTTTCATTATTTAAGAAAAAAATTAGTTTGCCTGTGAGGTTATTTGTTTGTTTGATGATATCTCAGGCTATAGATACTATTTTATTTAGTTTTTTTGGATTGTACGGCATTGTTCATTCTATTATTCCAATAATTTTCTTTAGCTATTTGATAAAAATAGTGGTGATATTAACAACGATTCCATTTAATTTATTTATTCGTAAAAAGGATCTTAATGAACAATTTTTTTGAAGTTATACACAAATCAAAATAATCCAATGCTAGAATAGGAAGGATTGTTACTCCCCATGGTGTTATAGACACACCAAATTTTGTAGCTGTTGGAACAAATGGTACAATAAAGGCTTTAGATAACGATACTGTTGAAGCGATAGGATTGCAGCTTATGTTTTGCAATACCTATCATCTATATTTGCAGCCGGGTATTGAGATAATAAAAAATGCTGGGGGAATACATAAGTTTATAGGTAGAAGAATGCCTATTATTACAGATTCTGGAGGGTTTCAGGTATTTTCATTAGCATATGGCTCTGTTGCCAATGAACTTAAAAGTCAGGGAAAAAAAGCTAATGATGGGCATGTATTAAAAATTAATGAAGATGGCGTTGTTTTTCGATCATATAGAGATGGAGCTAAAATTACCTTAACACCTGAGAGTTCTATTCAAGCGCAAAAAGCATTTGGTTCAGATATTATTATTCCTTTTGATGAGCTGCCACCATACCATATGCCGATAGATGATTTAAAAAAGTCATTAGAAAGGACACATAGATGGGAGAAAAGGTCATTAGATGAACACAATAAAAACAAACAAAATCAAGCTATATATGCGGTTATTCATGGTGGAATAGATAAAGAATTAAGAAAAAAAAGCTGTGAATATTTAACAAGCTTGGATTTTGATGGTTTTGCAATAGGTGGTAGTGTTGGGAAGAATAAAAGTGAAATGGTAGATATGCTTTCTTTTACTACTAATTATTTGCCAAAAGATTGTCCCAACCATTTACTTGGTATTGGAGATATTTTATCGTTAGATCTTTGTATTCCACTCGGTATTGATACTTTTGATAGTTCTTATCCGACAAAAGCTGCAAGACACTCTGTTTTGTTAACAAAAGGTGGGGGAATAAAAATTACAAGAAACATTTATAAAGATCAGTTCTCACCTATAGAAAAAGATTGTTCATGCTGGACTTGCAAGAATTTTACTATGTCTTATATCCATCATCTATTTAAAGCAAAAGAGATAACAGCTTATACATTAGCAACTATTCACAACTTACATTTTATGGTTGAGTTGATGAAAGACTACAGAAGAAAAATTCTTCAAGATGAAATTTAAAAAAAAAATTATTTTTTGTTGATAGATAAAATTTATTAGATTAATTTTAAAAAAAATTTTTTCCCTTTTATCTTTTTGGAGAATCATATGAGACAAGAAGTTATTTTTGAAATTACTAAAGACCATTTGGAAACAGGACTAAGAGGTATTCCTGTAGGATATTGCCCAACATCTTATGTTGACCCTGAAAAAGGAGTGTTTTATGCAGGTATTCCCGTTTCTGAATTGGTATCTTGTGATCCAATGGAAGTAATGTATCTTTTGTTTCATGGGGAAAATGGAAAAGATAGTGAAATAAATGAATTTAGAAAAGAAATAGAGAAAAAATCCTTTTTACCAAAAGAAATTATCGAGAAAATAAAAACCTTTCCAAAAGATAAAGACCCAATGAAATTATTTTCTATGGCCCTTTTGTATTTAAGCATGTATGAAAAGGAATATGATGCCAAAGAAGAGTGTATAAATATCATTGCAAAAATTCCCATTATCGTAGCTTCAATATTTAACCATCTTAATAATGTTGATCATGAATATAACTACAACGTTGAAAAAGGATATTTAGAAAATTTTCTAGAAAATCTTTTGTTTGTTGATTATTCAGATGATTTATATAGAACTCTTAGATGTATTTTTAATATTCATTTAGATCATGGTGGAGGGGCAATAGAAGCATTTGTTGCAAAGTGTATTTCTTCTACAGATCAAGATGTACTATCTTCTTTATCTTCTTCTATTTTATCTGCAGCTGGAAATATAAACTTAAAAGCATCTACTCATAGTTATTTATTTATTAAAGAAATCGTAGAAAAGTGTAA
>CAYUWE010000076.1:0-5581 GCA_964448255.1 uncultured bacterium
ATTATGTCTTTATTAGAACATGGACATTCCACTGAATCAATTCAATCCCAATTACAAACTGGCGGAATTGAAAATCCTCGTATTTTAGCAAAGCCAGCATATTGGAACAAAAAAGACATATAATTAATGCAGGCCTACTTATTAGGCCTGTTATTTAATAAACAAAATTATGCATAATGCCATTCTTTTAAATTCGGAGGTAATATAATGTCTGGAGGGGTACATTATTTAGGGTTTTCAGCTGCCTGCTATAGACTTGATCAATTCCTTGAAACTCATATTAATCCACTATTTAGAAAATTGCCATGTTTAGCAATGCAATACGATAGTGCACTAAAAGCCAAAGCAGAATTACGAAAATCAATTAAAAATGAGGGATTTTGCAATAATTTTACGCCCTTATATTTAAGTTACCCAGTTACAAAAGAACAAATTTTAAGATTTGTCAACGATGTAGAAGTATCCCCTATGTGTTGGGATGAATTTAATAAAATAATTAATCAAGTGGATGAAAAAAAACAAGACGATACGCGCGCAGGTGAACTTTTTGAATATCAAAAAAATTATATTACAGAACAAGCAATTAACTATTTAAAAGAATTAGATTTCTATCTTACTCATCGAACTTATGTAGCATCTAAAAAAATAATAGATGAATTCTATGAAACTGTTACAACTTTATTACGCTATGGTTATACAGCTAAAGAAATTGAAGATCGAATGATAGCTGGAGGAGTTACTAATTCTAATACCTTAAATAAACCTAGGCAGTGGGATAAAAAAAGCTTATAAATAGCACTTACTATTATTTCTATTATTTAATAATCAAAATTATGCATAATGCCATTCTCTTTATAAATAAAAATTGGAGATAATATTATGACTATTTCTCTTCAACATCTTAAAGATCAATTTCATGAACTTGATAAATATATGGACTCTCGTAATCAATTAACTAATCTAATTGTAAGGTCAGCATACCAATATGCAACATCTCTATTAGAAATAGATGAATTAGAAGAATTTAAATCAGAAAAAAAACTACATTCTTCTTTAAAGGAAGATTATTTAAACTGCTCATTTACTAAAGAGCAAATATTAGAAAATATTAGTGCAAAAGTATCACCAAATTGTTTTCTACTAGTTTCAAGACAATTTGACCAATGGGATTTACAAAGAGATACTAGTAATAGCGACACCTTGTTTTTTCAAGATCAGTTTTCTTCAATTATTCAACAAGTAAATAACTATTTAGAAGCATTAAATGATCTTCTTAATCATCCAGCTTTTATTTATTCTCAAGAAAAGCATGATGAGTTTCGGCTTTTTGTTACTAATTGGAAAGATTTTGGTTATTTACATGAAGATATTAATAAAATATTACTAAAAAACGGTATTACAAATCCAATTGTCTTAAATAAACCAAATGAATGGGTAGGAAACGCCATATAATCTATTAATACTGTTATTTAATTGGCAAAATGCAGTACAATATTTTCCCCCGAAACACTATTTTTAGGAAAAATAATGTCTGCAGCGGTGACTTGCATTAATAGTAATGGCGCTCGAATTGCAAATGAAGCCATAATAGAAAGAATTGTAGATTCTGCAAAAAAATATTTAATAGAGCTGAAAAAATTTGAAGAATCACAAGAAAAAATACCAGAAAAATGTTTACGCTCCTCATTAAGAGACAGATATTTACTTAGCGTCTTTACCAAAGAACAGATTATTGAAGAACTATTAGATGCTCAAGTATCTCCAGCATGTTGGAGAGTTTTTTTACAAAGATTTGATCAATGGGACAAAGAAACAAAACCAGATATCCTTCCCGTATTAAAAGAAGAATTTATTAATTTTGCAAGACAATATTTAATAAGATTAAATACTCTTAATAATGCCGAACTGGTTGAGTTTTCTTGTGATTCTTTAAAAGAACAGTATTTATATTGTGCAATTACAAAACAGCAACTAATGGCTTCAATTGATCCTCCAGTTTCTCAAAACTGTTGGAGAGTTTTTTTACAAAGATTTGATCAGTGGGATAAACAAATTCAAAAAGGTATTTTAAAAAAAGATCCAAACGATTCATTTCATAAAGATTATATTGTTAAAGCTGCAAGGCAATATTTACTCGTATTAAATACATTTATGAATAGCCCTACTTTTCTATCGTTTATGGAAATACATAATGAATTTGAGGAGGAATTTAAGAATGATGTTATTGCTTTATTAAATAGTGGTTATTCATCAAAAGAAATTAAAGAAAAATTACAAGAAGGTGGGGTCACAAACCCATATGTTTTAGAACGACTTTCATAGATAATAAATCTATTTTAATAAAATTATAAAAAAGCTAATACTTTCCACTCTCAAATTATAATTTTGAGGATAATATTATGCCTATAATAAGAAATGATCCTACTCCATTTCTTGAGTCAAAGAAATCTATGGTAGATCATTATACTGCATCATTAGAGGACATGATAGCGTTAGCAAAAATATATCATCAAATGATTCTTAGATTACTTATAATAAAACATAGATCATTAGATGATACTTATGCTAATTCCCTAAAAGAAAAATATTTACTATGCCAAATAGAAAGAGAAGAGATTTTGCGAGCTGTAACAGTAAAAGTTTCTCAAGAATGTATTACAACACTTTCAACGCTAATTGAGGAATGGGACGAAAAAATTCAACAAGGCCAAATTACAAAAAAAATAAACCCTTCAATCTCTAAACATGACTGTTTTGTAGAAGCAGATAAATTTTTAGCAGCATTAAGTGCAATATTTAATCATCCTTTATATTTTGAATGCAAAGAAATAGAAAGTGCCTTCAAAACAATCACTACTACTCTGTTAAGAAATGGATATACACCTGAAGAACTTAAAAAAAAATTAGAAGATAATAGAATTTTATCCTCAGCAGTTTTAAAAAAACCAGAGTTATGGAACCAAGAAATATACAAATCTCTTTAAAAAAATTTATAAAAAACTAATACTTTTTCCATCTCAACCACAATCTTGGAGATAATATAATGTCCGCTACTCGTCCAACTTTACAAGATTCATTTCAAAGATTTGATGCTATCCAGGCAACGCATGATGAGAAAAACATAGAAAAAATGATATCGTTAGCACGAGATTATGAAAAAGCATTAATAGAATTAGTTAACATTCCTGAAGTTCAAGCAGAAGAAAATTTTCGTAATTCTTTAAAACAAACCTATTTAAACTGCCAAATCTCAAGACAAAAAATTTTGGAAAAAGTCGATGCAGAAGTATCTCCAGCTTGCTTTGATTTATTTAAAAAATTACTTGCCAAATGGGATATTGAAATAAAAAAAGGTATATTAAAAAAACATCAAAATCCTTCAATAATTCCATCTGAATGTATTGCCCTAGCAAATACATATCTAGGAGTATTAAATATTGCTTATCCCTTCCTTGATACTAGTAACCAAAGAAAAATATATGGTGAATTAAAACAAATAGTCTTTGATTTATTTGAAAGAGATTATTTACCAGAATCACTTCAAGTACATTTAAAAGAAAGCGGGATTACAACTCCTAGTATTTTAGAAAAACCTTTCGTTTGGAAAGAGGAATTCTACTCATCAAATTGAGAATAAATTCCTTTTATTAAATTTCTAAAAAACTAATACTTCCATAGTCTTAATTATAATTTAGATAAGGACAATATTATGTCTATAGGGTTATGGAATTTTTTACAAAATCACAGTGCTAATTCTAGAGCTCATTCATTGGAAAATAACATACCATCAGCAAAAGCATATGAAACAGCGCTGGATGAATACGTAAGATCACCAATTGGAAAAAGAGAAACTATGTTACGTTTATCTTTAAGAAAAAAATATTTAAGAAGCGAAATCTGTAAAGCATGCATTATTGCCCATGCTTGTGGGTTAGGGGTTTCTCTTGATTGTCTTCATCATTTTTCATTAATGCTTAATAATTGGCATTCACAAATTAGACACAAAAGACTTACAAAAAAACATCCTCCTTCAGTAACTCAAAATGAATTTTTAAGAGCTGCAAAAGAATATATATTTAAATTAAACGAAGCTTGTCTGCTTGATGCTTATGATCAAGTAATAGCTAAACATAAAGCCTTTAAAATAGAAATCATGGATTTCTTAGAATATAAGCATTCTCCTGAAGAACTTTATGCAAAATTACAACAAAGTGGTGTTAAAAACCCAAGTGTTTTAGAAAAACCTTTTTATTGGAGTAACAAATATAAAAAAAAGATAGAGCGTTCTATTCAAGCGAGAGAACAATTTCTAAATAATTTTTCCTTATCACGGGGTCTTCCATAGGTCTATCCATATGACCTTCAATCCTACTTTTATGCTCTTTTTTATGAACTAGGTGATAATTATTTCCAAATTTCTTTGAAGTTTCACAAAGCATCTTTGTAGTTCCACTAGGTACTATTGTATCTTTATCTGTGCTTATAATAATTGTCGTTGAAGGCATTTTTTTTCCTTCTGCTGCAAGAGAATTAAATTTTTTAAAAGTATCGAAAAAATCTTGGTCAACTTTACTTATTATTTCTTCATCTTGTGCTTCTATCGCTGGAAGTCCATGCATGCCTACAAAGACAACTAACCAACATTGTGTATTTATCAACCCGTCCAAAGATGAAAAAGTATTTTCAGCAGCGTAATTTATTCCCTCATGATGATATTTTTGCTTTAAGAATGCTGCTACAGCACCACCTAAGCTAAATCCAGTTGTCCAAATATCTTTTGGATCATAGTTATATGTTTGTTTTAACTCTTCATATACCGCTTCGGCATCTAAATAATACCCACCTTCTGTAGGTTTTCCTGAGCTAAAATAAGTCCCTCTATAATCATATAAACAAACGTCGTATCCAACACCTAAATGGATACCTACGTATTTTATATCTAATGGATAACTTTTCCCAGGAGAATGGGAGCGTAAAAAACAAAACTTCCTTCTTTTTTTTGGTAGCTCTTTATCGTAAGTTAAATATGCTTCTTTTTTTTGATCTTTCTCATCAAATAGTGTTATTTGATCCCATCCTAATTCTTTTAAATATCTATTAAAGAAATTCTTCCATTCTTCCGATGTCCCTTCAGGTCTATAAATTACATGAATAGTACTTTCCCCATCATCTGATATCTTATAAGTATTGTCTCCAACTTTCTTTGCTTTTATCGTTTTCCAAACACCACCTTTTTCTTCGATTTTCTTTTTCATTTTTTCTGATCGAAGAAGCATATATTCAATAATAGCTTCTCCATCTTCTGTTCTTTTTTTATTCCTCTCGCCGCCGATATCTTCCAAAATTTTTACGAAAAATTTTATTTCATTAATAGTCATCCTTGGTTTTTTTTCATAACGCTGAATGATTTTCTTAAATATAGAATACCTTCCATATTCTCCCATTTGGAAAACACATACTCTTACCACTCTACCAAAAAACATAAGTAGTAATGCATTCCAAGCATTAACAAACCAAGATATGATTTTATTTACACTTTGTTTCATAATTTATAACTAATGTAATTAATTACGAATTCCCC
>CAYUWE010000077.1:0-5478 GCA_964448255.1 uncultured bacterium
GTTAAAAATTTTGCCTTTATATACCTTTGAAAAGCCCGTTTAAAAATGAAAAAAGAATTTACACAATCTATAAAAGAAGAAATAGTAAATAGCATAACCCATGGAATAGGTTCAATTTTAAGCATATTTGCTTTTGTTGTGTTATTATATAATGCTATTACAAAAGGAACATGTATTCATATCGTTACCTGCTCAATCTATGGTGCCTCTTTAATCACCTTATACAGTATATCTACCATTTACCATGCAATTCAAAATATTAATGTAAAATATGTTTTTAGAATATTAGACCATATAAGCATATATTTACTTATTGCTGGAACATATTTGCCTATTACATTAATCATATTAAAAGGATCTTTAGGATGGATAATGTTTGCAATAGAATATGGGCTTTGCTTACTTGGCATCATTTTTAAAATAATCTTTAAAACAAAGCTAAGCATTATATCAGTATTATTTTACCTATTTATGGGATGGCTTGCTATAATTGCAATAAAGCCCATATATCTGTCTATTGGGATATTGTGGTTATTTCTTGGAGGTATTTTTTACACATTAGGTGTAATATTTTTTGCAATAGATAAAAAAGTATCCTATTTCCATGCTGTTTGGCATATTTTTGTCTTAGCAGGAAGTTATTGCCATTTCAATATGATTTATTTTTATGTAATTCCCTTTTCTTAAGCTATGAAAAATTCCTAGTTAAATACAAACCATAATCACTTTTTGAATATTTTTTTGCTTGCTCTAACAATTGGTCTTTATTGATAAATCCCTTTTTAAATGCTATTTCTTCTAGACATGCTATTTTAATAGCTTGTCTTTCTTGTATTGCTTGAACATAAAGTGATGCTTTTTGAAAAGAATCATGAGTTCCAGCATCTAACCAAGCATAGCCCCTGCCAAGAGGATATACTTTTAATTTATTCTTTTTTAAATAATGAAGATTGACATCTGTTATTTCTAATTCATTTCTATTAGAAAATGATAAAGAAGAAGCTATATCAACAACTGAAGAATCATAAAAATATAATCCACATACTGCGTAGTTAGATTTGGGTTCTTTAGGTTTTTCCTCAATATCAATAGCTTCAAAATCCTTGTTAAAAGAGACGACACCATATCTTTTTGGATTGTTCACTTGATAGCCAAATACAACGGCTCCATCATCAAAATCTTTTGCTTTTGCTAATACATCTGAAAAATCATGACCATAAAAGATATTATCACCCAAAATTAATGCTACCTTATCATTTTTAATAAAGTCTTTTCCTATAATTAATGCCTGGGCAATACCTTCAGGTTTTTTCTGCTCTTTATATGTAATATTTAATCCTAAATTCGATCCATCCTCAAACATCTTTTGGAAAAAGGGAAGGTCATATGGTGTTGAAATAATTAAAATGTCTTTTATACCCGCAAGCATCAATACAGAAAGTGGATAATAGATCATTGGCTTATCGAAAATTGGAAGTAGCTGCTTACAAATTGTTTTTGTAGCAGGATAAAGTCTAGTCCCGCTTCCACCTGCTAAAATTATCCCTTTCATTTCACTACCTCATCTTTAAAGTAATATATTTCTTTTAACCCTCTACTTTTCCCATCATCATCTAATCCATATCCAACAACAAATTTATTAGGTATTTCAAATAATGATATATCCGGTAAAATCGCTCCTTCAACACGTTTAGATTGCTTTAGTAACAATACCATGCTCTTTAATGATTTTGGGTTTTTCTTCTTTATTGCTTTTATCGCTTGAGTAAGAGTGTTACCACTATCAAATATATCATCAACTAATAATACATGTTTCCCTGTAATATCTAATTCATCAATACCTTTAATCGTTAATTCTTTCCTTACAGTCTTTTTATAACTTTTACAATCTATGTATTCCAAAACAACAGTGTCATTTAAATTTCTTAGTAAATCTACAGCAAAACAGACTGCCCCTTTCATTATCATCACCATAACTAAAGGCTTGTTTTCATATTCTTTGTTTATTTGTTCACTTACAGATTTAATTTTTTTTGAAATTTCTTTTTCAGAAATCAGATGATTATATTTTGTTTTGGGATTATTTGCGAAACAGATAGAAAAATTGATCAATAAAACAAACAAAAAAAAATGCTTCTTGTTTTCATTAGTCCTCTCCTACAGAAAATGTTGATCCATTTTTTATTAGCTCATCAATATAATCTAGAGTGTAATTATTAGTTAAGAAATTTTCATCATTAAGCATAAATAAATGAAAAGGTATGGTAGAACTAACACCAGAAATATGAAATTCTCTTAACGCACGTTTTGCTATTTTTATAGCTTCTTCTCTATCTTTTCCTTTTACTATTAGTTTTGCAATTAATGAATCATAATATGGAGGGATAGTATATCCAGAATAACATGCTGTATCTACCCTTACATGAGGGCCTCCTGGAATAATAAAATAATCTAACTTTCCTGGAGATGGACAGAACATATTTTTAGGATTTTCAGCATTTATTCTAAATTCAAATACATGACCCAATAAATTTAGATCTTTTTGCCTAAATGATAGTTTATCACCCATAGCTACTTTAATTTGCTCTTTTACTAAATCTATTCCTGTTAACTCCTCAGTAATAGTATGCTCCACTTGAATGCGGGTATTCATCTCCATAAAGTAAAATCGCTTTTTCTCATCTAAAAGGAATTCTACAGTACCTACAGAACAATATTTTACAGCTTTTGCTAAACTAATAGCAGCCATCCCCATTTTTTTACGCAAATTATCTGAAATAATAGGACAGGGTGTCTCTTCAATTAACTTTTGTCTTCTTCTTTGAATTGAACAATCTCTTTCCCCTAAATAAGCATAATTACCAAATTTATCTCCAATGATCTGTACTTCCACATGCCTTGGATTTACAATCATCTTCTCTAAATATAAATTCGAGTTATTAAAATTGACTTCAGCTTCAGTTTGTGCGGCAACAAATTTCTTAACAAAATCGCTTTCAGACTCTGCTATGCGTATACCCTTTCCCCCTCCTCCTGCTGTTGCTTTTATAAAAAGAGGAAATCCAATACTTTTTGCAATTTTTAATGCTTTATTTAGATCTGTTACTACACCTTCAGACCCAGGAATAACTGGGCATTTTGCTTTTTTTGCAATAGATTTAGCTTTTGCCTTATCCCCTAATAATGAAATAGCATTAGAGGAAGGGCCAATAAAAGTTAATCCACAACTCTCACAAATTGATGCAAAGTTTGCATTTTCACTCTGAAAGCCATATCCCGGATGAACAGCATCGGCTCCTGTTATTTCACATGCTGCTATGATATTTGCAATTTTTAAATATGAAGATAATGATGAAGCTTTGCCAATACAAATAGCTTCATCTGCTAAAAGTACATGCAAACTTTCACAGTCAGCTTCAGAATATACAGCAACGGTTTCTAATCCTAAATCATGGCAAGCTCTAATAATTCTAACAGCTATTTCACCACGATTTGCTACTAATACTTTCATTATTCTATACGAAATAGTTTTGATCCATATTCAACAGGATGTGAATCCTGCAAATATATTTCTACAATTTTTCCTTTTACCCCTGCTTTCACCTCATTCATCACTTTCATAGCTTCAACAATACATACAACAGTATCTTCATCCACAATATCCCCAACCTTAATAAATGGTGGTTGATCAGGTGCTGGCCTTATATAAAAAGTACCGACCATCGGGGATGTTACAAACACACCTTTTTCTTTTTCTATTAAAGCTTTTTTCTCCGGGTGGATATTTTCATGATGGTGATGCATTGGCGGAGGAGGAGGTGGAGAATAAGAATCTTCTTTTTCAAGTAAGATTTCTTCATCCCCCTTTTTTATCATTATCTTTTTTAATTTGTTCTCTTCTAGTATTTTTATTAATTTCTTAACTTCATTAAAATCCATAAAAACACCCTTTATACTCTTTGTATGTATTCATTTTCATGAACATCGACTTTAATTATATCACCGATTTCAATAAATAAAGGAACGTCTACTTTAGCTCCTGTTTCTAATACTGCAGTTTTAGTACCATTAGACATGGTAAGTTTACTTTCATCACCTTGAGTTTTTACAACCATCAACTCCAAAAACTGTGGCAATTCAACAGAAAAAACAGAATCACCATAAAACATAGCTTTTAGTTGTATACCTTCTTTTAAATAATTTATCGCATCGCCTAATACTGCTGTACTTACTAATACTTGCTCTAAATTTCCTATATCTAGAAATAAATAATCCTTTCCTTCTGGATAGAGATATTCTAATGGATGCTCTACTAAAGATACTTCTTCTATTGCTTGATCCAATTTAAAATTTTTCTCAATTACTTCATCATTCATCAAATCACGCAATTTCGTTTTAACAAAAGGTGTTCCTTTTGTTACCGTAACCTTAACGCTAGATTCAACGCGATATACCTTTTTACCAATTTTTATTGTCATTCCTGGGGAAATTTGATTGCTTGTCGTCATATACCTTCTCTTATGAGGTTATTAATATCAGATAACTTTTCTATGACATGATCAACATATCGATTAGGTAGAGTATAAGTTCTTCCCCTACCATTTCTCATTAATACAGTCATACACCCTAATTCTTTTGCCGGCATTAAATCCGTTTCTATTTTATCTCCACAAACTAAAGTATCCTTTGCACAATAGTGCAAATCTACTAAAATTTTTTCATAACTATTTTTTTTATCTTTTGTAGTTATCATATCTATTTTACTAAAAATAGAACAATCAATACCAGCTTTTTTCAACTTATCTTTTTGTAAAGATTTATCACCAACAGTTACAAGACATAATGTATGATTAATTTTTGCTTTATATAAAAAATTTTTTGCACCTTTTGTAAAATTAATTTTTTCATCTTTAGATAATGGTGCATGGTATATTTCATCAATAGCTATTTCTATATGAGATGCATTGCCATTATATTTATTTACAAAAATTTCAATTGCTTTTTTAGAACTATTAGATAATTTGTCTATAGATTTTAATTCATCAAATAAAAATGAAAATTCATATAAAGAAGCAAATCCCATTTTTTTCATCGCTAAAAGAGCAGTTTCTAAACGCTTTTCTACAAGACATGAAGAAGTGTCAATTATTGTATCATCTAAATCAAAGATCATTAACAATTTTCATCAATTCCTTTGCTACTTTTTTAGAATCGTGTCTAATCAAATTACGCTTAATTAAATCATTTTTATTATCAGAAGCTAAAGGACCTAATAAATCTGATAAAACAACTCTAGAATCATCCATATCATTCTCTACAGGATCTCCTTCATCAGCATAAACATCAATTAGCTCTTTTGGAGGTTTTCTTTTGTTCACTAATATGTAATCAAAAATGTCTTTATTTAAAAATTTGATAAGTTCTTTTAAATTATCACTAACACTATACCCTGTAGTTTGCCCTTTTCTATTCATTAAA
>CAYUWE010000078.1:0-5424 GCA_964448255.1 uncultured bacterium
ATTCAAATCCTAAACGAGTAATTTTAGATAATGAAATAGCTTGAAATATTTTTTCATAACCTTCTGAATGACATGGTGAAGTATCAACCCAAACTTGAATATAATTAGAATGAGGCAAATAAAGCCAATTAAAAAAAGAAACACTTTGCCATCCAGGATCGCCTGTATCAAAACTCAATATACCCCATTTTCCATCTACCATCTCATCAAGATATGTAGCTATTTCTTTCGGGGTCATTTCATAAGCTTTCAAAGAAATTTCAGGAAGGGCATGAGCTCCAATAAGATTTGGCAAATCTGCAACTGCAAAAAGTTGTGATAAATTTGTTTGAGCTAAACTTTCGTTATTTAATTTATCAACAACATTAGCTCTTGATTCTTCTAAATCTTTTTGAGTCTCCAAAGGTGTTGAAAGATTTTTTTCTCCATTTGCGACTGAAGAAAAATCTTGATATGAAGTATTTGAAAAATCATCCATTCCTATTAAATCAATAACCATAAAACACCTCCTTATAAATATTTTTTCAATGATGTATTATAACATTAAAACAAGGCCAAATCAATTAAACACATTAATTTAAACACATGTTTAAAATTATTCATTAATAATGAAAATTTTAATTACATATCCACTTATATAGGCGTCATATTTTTTCTTTAGAAATTTCTGCCTCTGGGTTTGCTTCTGGGAATCTTGGCATAACAACAATAACTACTTTCAATGCAGTCTCACCTGTATTTTCTACGCTATGCCATGATTTTGGAGGTACATGTAACAATGTTCCTGGTTTCATTTCATGTATTTTACCATCTATTGTCATATTACCTTCGCCTTCTGTTACAAAGAAACACTCTTGAAGGGTTTGTGCTTGTGATCTAAAAGTTGGTTTGTATCCTTTATCATAATAAATTCTATCCATCTCTAATGAATCTGTAGCAAGCCCAAAAGCTAATTTAGCTCCACACTCTGCAATCTTATCGGCTCTATTATCGCCAATAGATTTAAAAAGTTGAGTAAATCCTTCAGGTTTTGAAAATGCTCTAGCAGCAACTTTTTTAATAATTGCTCTTTCATCATCTGCTGCAATAAGAAAACTAGCATTTTTTAAACCCGTATTTTCAAGTTTAAAAAAAGTGCCTTTAGGAAGATAAAAACAATCCCCTCTTTTAAGAGCTACCTCTTCAGTAATATCCTTTGGTGTGCAAATAGTTAATTTTGTATCTCCTTCATTACAATACCACATGCTATTTGCGGAAAAAATTGTAAAAACATTCGAAGCTTTTCCTTTTAAAACATTCATTGAAAAAATTTCTCCCATATGATGGGATTGTAATTTAGAAACAGTAACACTTGGTGTCGCTAAACTTGCCATAACTAACCTCTTTTATAACAATTTTTTTATCTAATAGTTACCTTGGAACCTACATCTATTAAATTATATAAATCTCTAGCATCTTGTGGATACATGCGTATGCATCCTTGAGATACATATTCTCCAATTCCTCCTAACTGTGTTGCATGAATAGCTATTCCACCTCCTGTATATCCTTTTTCTCTATCTGAAGCATTTGGATAATTCAAACACATAACTACACTCTCTTCTCCACCATATGCTGGAACATATAAAGGGATGGACTTTAATTTTTTATATTCACTAAATGTATTACCAGAATTACCATAACCAACACCTTGTGATAATGGGTATCCCCCATCTTCTTCATAAAATGCTGAAGCTTTCCATAAGATTTCATATTCACCAATAGGTGTTTTGAAATCACCCTCGGTTGTTTTATAAGTTCCGTTTTTCCCGATCCCAATAAAATATGAACCTAAAAGTTTATCATTTTCATCATACACTTGAAGCTGAAAAGTTTTGGAATTAACAATGATATAATTTTCTCTATTGCCACAGTAAGCCAAACATACAAAACTCAAATTAAGAAATATAAATAAAAGTTTTCTCACTATTAACCTTGGTAAACAAACAAATAGGATGGATTTGATACCAAGATTTAGAATTAATTGCTAAGATTTTTCTAAAGCCATAAGAAATTAATGTATTACATGGAAAGTTTTAAAACTCTTTTTTTACTTAAATCCCTTTCAACCCATCTTTTGAGTACGTAAGGACTATGAAAATAACATCTTCGTAAAAATATATCCTTCCAAGGAAAACAATCCACCATTAAAACCTGTATTATTACCAGAAGACCAAATGGAAGTGCTTTCATTAAAGCTAAGTTGGCATCAAATACATGGGTATTCACTTCCTGTAAAATCTAGAATACCCAGCTGGGCGCTTATAGAAAATATTTGCGCATCTTCTAATGAGATAGGGTTTCTACCGGATTTTTTAGGTAAAAAATCCAATTTGCAACCGGTATTATGGCAGCCAGCCCCCTCTCAATATAGGATATTGGCTATTTATAGAATTCCAGAAGCTCATATGCAAAAACGTTTTGATGATCTTATACAAGCCCTGAGATCAGTTTTTATAAAATAATAATAATCTTTCTTTACAATAAAAGGGATATAACTGTCTATGAATATTAATTTATTTTCATTTTATTAAGAAGACTTTATACAATTCTTGGCAAGTTATAAGGAATTCATTTTATGCTCTTAAAATCTCTATTGTTAATAAGTTCATTATGTATTCAAAGTCTATGACTAGGAGCTAATGAAAACATTTCTAAATATCTAAAATATCTTAAACAATACCCTAATACTCTAGGCCCTGACGCTTCATATAAAAATGGAGAAATAGAAATCATTCGGAACAAAGAACAAATGATTGAAATTCAAAATAAACTCAAGAGAACTGTTGGAGCTGTAGTTGAAGATTATTAATGAAAGCTAAATACAATTATTAATGTTGTAAAAAAATCTCTTCAATGAGATATTTTTTTTCTTTTTTGGGAGGAAAAATGAAGAAAAAATTTATTATATTATTAATGATAGCTTTTGTTCAGACCTTATTTGCCGGAGAAGAAAAACTCTCCATACCTTTTTATAAAGAATCCAATCATTTTAAAATATACTGTTTAGAATCAGATAAAACAATTGCCGATGAAACTATTCAAATTCTGCAAGAATTTTGCTATCGATGGATAATTGATTTTTCTAAGCTTAACGAATCATATTTTTTCACAGATGAAAAAATATCAATATATATCTACCCTAATATTCAAGATTTTCAGAAATACGTCTTAAAAGATCTTTCATCTCCAAATTGGATGATAGGTATTGATGGAAGTAATTATTACGGCATATCTGTAGTTTCAGCAAATAATCCAGGTCAATCTCATACTAAAGAATCTACATTTAATGTTTGCAAAGCTATTTTGGGCAATATTCTTATGAATAATTATTACAAACAAACCCGGTTTTGTGATTGGATTTCTCAAGGATTAGTTTTATATTATGCAGATATGTATTCAATGGAGTTTATACAAAAGTATTTATCAATAAACAATGAAATTCAAATTAACTCAGTATTTAAATTAAATATAGACGAAATAAATACTAGACCTTTAAAAATTTCAAGTTATGCATTAACAAAATTTCTTATAGATAATTGGGGATGGGATAAAGCATTAGACATTTATGAAGATTATTCAAAATTTGAATCTATTACGGGTCTTAGTGAAGAAGATTTTAGAAATGAATGCACTAAATACTATCAATCACTGATATACCATTAGTATTAAAAATTGGCTTATTTATGCTTATGAGATCATATTACCATCTGTTATATAAGTCTTAAATTAGCTACAAATAGCTTTATAGATGGCTTTAGTTCTTTTTGTAGCAAATTCAGGATCTTCTATTTCCTGAATACGTTCATATCCTACCTTTGCAAGCCATCTTTTAAAAGGCTCGGCCTTTGGAGAAGGGATTGATTGAATTATTCGAAAAATTCCTTCAGTATTTGAACAATTTAATTTCTGTTTGCCTCCTATAGTGTCAATTTCAAGGGGGATGACAATTTGTCCCCATCCTTCAGATAAAATTGAATCTCTTGAGACATAAAAAACCATGTTATAAATTAATCAAAAAAAGAGCTTATTAAAAAATATTTTTTGAAAACAACAAAAAAACCCTAACCTGAGGAGTTTCTCATATAATGAGAATCACTGTTTTTGGGATTAAAAACAGACCTTTTAGTCTTTTAGAAAATTTTCAATTACATAATTTCTTAATTCATCAGTATTTTGTATATCACCATTATAATGTATATCAGGAAAATAAGGGACATTATGCCCTCGCAGGCGATTCCTATATACTTTAATAGGAAATGTTAAAAGCCCTTTACCACTAGGCAAAGGAATTGTTCTTACATCAATATACAAGCTATCTGCATTAGTAGTTTCTCCAAGTAAAATCGTATCGCTATTCATAGCTTTAATCCCATCTAAGAAATCAAGGCTAGCGCTTCCACAAAATCTATCAATAATAACAATAACACGCCCTTTAAAAGCACTTTTTGCATTTGAAGAAGAAAAAATAGAATTTGGTTTCTCTAAATATAATTTTTCATTATTTATGAAACACTTTTCCATGCCTTCATAAATATTTTGTAATTCCTTAATTTTAGGATTATCAACACCAACTTCTTCGATGGATCTTGAAACAAGATCTTTTATATGCTGCAAATTACCTTCACTTACTCGCCATTCAACATAAACATCACGCTGTAATTCATCCAAACGTTGATTGACATATTCATCTCCAAAAATACCTTTTAATATCTCTATTCCCCAAAAAGAATCCCCTCCAGTATTTCCTCGTAAATCTAATATTAAAGTTTGTTCACGCAATGATGGTAATAATTTAATAATGTGATTTAGTGATTGAAGTTGATTTTTAAATAGCTGAAAAGTGGGGATATTTATCCACCAGCTTTTATTATTTAATTTTTGAAGACTAAAAGATTTTATTTGTTCAGTTGGCCTCTCATTAGTAGGATAATAAAGCCCCAGGTGTGAATCATTAAAACTACGCCCAAATTCTTGTAAAACTTCAATTTTTTCCTCTTCTGAATTAGCTAAAAGAAGCTTTTCTTTAGATATTTTATAATTTTGCTGCATATCTTTAAGAAAATTAGGATCTAATTCATTACATATTCCTGGATGGTTTTCAATAAGCGTATCTTTTATAAATATTAGATCCTTATTAAAATCATCTGCTATTTCATAATAAGAACTATTTTCATTATCTTTTTCTGATTCATTAACATATGTGATCATTTTACTATCTTGGTTCTGTTTTTTCTCTGTTAACCTTTCCCTTAAAACAAATAGAGAGGTAATTGCAATAGATGCCAAAACACAATATTTAATTATTTTTTTAAAAGATTTCATATTAAATAAAAGAGTTAAATTATACCTGTTTATTATAATAAATTAATGAATATATTTAAT
>CAYUWE010000079.1:0-5404 GCA_964448255.1 uncultured bacterium
GCCTATGTCCCCAGATTTGGAAGCCTTATACAAGCTGCAATGGAAGAATGTGGAGGAGGAGAGCTCGGAGCAAATAGCTTTTTCCATAATCTTCCAGTAGCATACTCAGGATTCACAGGATATATAGAAAGAGAAAAAAGAAATAAAGAGACATACCCTATAGATGATAAATTTTTAACTTCGATAGAAAATAGCACTATCGATGATTACTTTGGCATTTCTATTGGATTTGATAGGTTAATGATGCTTCGCCATAATGTTTTAGATATAAAAGATGTTCTTTGTTTTTCTTGGGAAGAAACTTAATAATCTGTTTGTTTAATTACTACTGTTTCCCCTGCTTGAAGCCTTACATCTTTTCCAAAGATTGATGTCAAAACATTATCATCTATGTAAATATTTTCAATAGTCTCTAAAACAACATAACTGTTAATACAAGCAGCTCTAAGCAGTGCTCCGCTTATAGAAAACCCTTCAATATCTTTATCATATTCTCTTCCTGGTATATTGGTATCTATAATAGTTATCGTTTTACATCCCAAAAGACATGTTCCTTTAATACCATTGGGAGAGCGAAGATCAACGGTGCCATTTATTGCAAGGTCATTTCTTCCATAAATATTAATATAGCCACCATTACCTTTATCTTTCCCTCCTCTACCATTAATCTGCCCATTATATTCTGTATTTTCATTTGCCCAAATTATTACATATCCGCCCTTTCCATCAATTTGTGAAGATGCATCAATTCTACCACTCATTTCAACATTTTTAGCATTATATATTTTGGGGTTATTCCCTCTAAAATCGCCTCCTATTAATACTTTTCCACCGTTATTTTCGCCAGAAACATTTATATATGCCGTATTTTTTATTTGTACATTGTCTCCTAGGAGATTTATATTTCCACCTACACCTTCTGATTTGTTTGCACTAATAGCTCCAAATACTTTTACATCACCTTCTTTAGCAACTAAATATACATGACTATCTTCTTGTTTTACTGCTCTTGCTTCTATCACTCCATCATGTTTTATCGCTGTAGCATATAAACTTCCTTCGGCTAGTAATTCAACATTTATAGCTTCTATTACACCACAATTTGTAATACCTACTAAATTACTCTTTTCTTCTTCATCTTCCTTAATAGTTTTCTTAATAAATATCCTTTCATTTTCCCCTTCAGGGAGTATTAATACTTCCTGGGCTGCTATTAGCCCTACAGTGCCATGAAGAGCTTGTATCCTTCCTTTATTACACACGTGTTTTCCTACTAAAAAAACATCGCCATTACTTGCAATAATTTTACCAAGATTAACTACAAAATTATTTTTTTCATCTTGGAAAAAAGACATTTGTCCATCACTTATAATAAATTCATCATCAGAAATATTTAATGTTGAAGCAACAAAAGAAGAAGATGTTATATTGGCATCTTCTCCAATAAAAATTCCGTTAGTGTTAATTAATAATAATTTACCATTAGTTCGAAGATTACCTAAGATATAGGATTTGTCATTTCCACTAACCCTATTTAATACAACAGAAGAATTATTAAATTGATTAAACTGCACAGTTTCATTTGGACTTATTGAAAACTTTTCCCAATCAATTATCGTTTGCTTTCCAGTGGATATTATTATATTGCTATTTTCATATATAAGCTCTGCTTTACCCAAAATTACATCGGATCCTTCTGGGCTAGCAACCAAAGGAATTATAAATAAATTTATGCAAAGTAGCATTTTACAAAATTTAATCATTAGAAAACTCCGGGCAATTTAACCATCCACCCTAACAAAAACTATTTAGTAATGCTACTTTTTAAGAAATTAATATTAATTTCCTACAGAAACTACATCTGGCACTCCTGCAGCCCCTATAACATTAAATTGTTTAAGAGGTTCTATTGATCCTACTTTATCTGACAAAGTGATAGAACCTGTTCCTGAATTCACATCTAGCTTATAAGCCCCGTCAATAGTAGAGCTAAATGTTATAGTAGCTCCTGAAGCAGCTGTTGCTGAGCTTACTTCAGAATCTCCAATTAATGTAACGGCTTTACTTAAAGTAATAGTAGCAGCTTGAGTGATTATATTAGAACCAAGCCATATTTCACTTGCATTAGTAGTTCCTAAAGAAATAGTAGCGCTACTGCCTTTTGTTTTCATATATGATCCAAGAAGTGTAATATCTCCTTTTACAGCTTCTTCTGTTCCTGCATCAATAGTGATTGTACTAGAAGTGCCTGTAGTCAAAATTGCTGATCCTTCATACATTGCAAATCGGCCTAATCCTGAATTTCTATTGGCTCCTGTACAATTTTCATCATTATATTTAACTACTAAAGGCCCGCCTATCATTATTGAACAATCTTGCCCAAGAAAAATCGAACGACCCGCATCTAGAGTAAAAGTAGCTGTGGCAGCTGTTGTTGTCACATCATCAATAATATTAATATCTGAATTCGCTTGCAGAGTAACAGCAGTTCCAGCATCTAATAAAGCCGCTATATCAGAACCCGCAATATAATGAGTGGTCGTTGGATTAGTTGCAAAAGTATTGCTTGCAGAAGCTGCACTATCTGTTCCATTAGGGTCAATAACAATAAATTTCGGATCTAATAATAATGTACCAGATTCACCACTATAAGCTTTTAAATCGATTTTTCCAGCTGTTCTCAAATATTCTTTCCCTGAAATCTCACAAAACCCACCATTACCTTTTTCTTCTCCACCTCTAGCTGTAATTACTCCATCAAAATGTGTCTTTCCATCAGACCATATTACTACCATTCCTCCATTTCCATTTTTTATTGCATCTGCGTTTATTGTCGCATCAACATATGTTCTTGTAGAGTTGTATATTTTAGGATTTTTCCCTTTAAAATCTCCTCCTATAAGGACTTTTCCTCCTACATTTTCTCCAGACACATCAATTTTTGCCGTTTCATCTACATGCACAGTTTTCCCTAAAATACGAACTTCTCCCCCATTATTATCTGAAGTTTTAGCAGTAAAAGACCCTAATATATCCATTTCTCCTTCTTCTGCTACTAAATAAATATGCCCATTATCCTCTCTAACACCCCTAGCATCAATTACACCTTCATTACGAATTGCAAAATCATGTAAATTTCCATCAATTTTTATTTCTGTAGAAACAGATTTAATTATTCCGGTATTTCCAATACCTTCATCTTCTGTAGAAATTTTTCTAGTTGGAGATACTTTTACAAATACTCTTTCTTCATCATATGGTTTTATTAATACATCTTCTCCAACAGCAAGCCCAACAAAACCTTCTGGAGCTATAATTTCCCCTTGATTATCTATATGATAGCTAATGAGATATACATCTCCTCCATTTACATAAATTTTACCTAAATTAACCACATGGTTTTTATTTTCCCCTTTAAAATGCATATCCCTTTTTTCAATAAAATCATCATTTGATAAGTCTAAAGAAGACGCTAAAAAACTTTGTGCTTCAACAATAGCATCATTACCTATAAAGACACCGTGAGGATTTATTATGTATATCTGACCGTTAGAATTTAACCTTCCTAAAATATAACTTTCTAATCCCCCTACAACTCTATTCAACACACAACTTCTTTTTCCTGGTTGAATTATATTAACCATCTCATCTGTATCGATAGAAAAATCATCCCATTCAATAATAGAATGTTTTTTTGTAGTAACTGATAGGTTATTATCTTTTTGTGCTAATCTAGCTCCACCTTGAATAACCTTTGGAGAGGTTGGCATAGCTAATAGTTGCATTGAAAAAAATAAACACATTATGGCTAATATTGATGATAAACGCATGAAATACTCCTTCTTAAGGCATATCAAGAAAACAATTATGCCCTATAGATATATCAAATATATCCGCGATAAAGCAACGAGAAAAACCAAAATTTTTTTATATCATTAAAGAAATACTAAAATTTAGCTTATTTGTTCCTTCTTCATCTTTAATGTTTATCACTTGATATCCCCAATCCAATTTTACATTACACCAATTACCAATAAAATACCTTACTCCTGGCCCAATGCCAAGAAGGGTATAACTGTTATTAGGAGTATTTATATTTTTTAATGTGTCTATAGCTATTGCAAAATCTATAAAACATAAGAAAAACAAATTATCTTTAATTTTTGGGAAAAATGAAATCGAAGGAGTATGAGGTTCAATAGAAAACAAAAACCCATTGTCAGCATTAACAATTTTTTCTCTATATCCTCTAACAGAATTAAACCCACCTAAACTCATTTGTTCTGTTGCAAGTAATTTTGAAGAAGCTACTTGAAAATCTAATTTTGTCACTATAGAAAAGCTATATGGTAAAAATAATACTTGGTCTATTCCCCCTTTCAAGTAAATATAATTACTTTTAGCACCTTCTCTTAGCATATTATAGTAAAATTGACTCATATGTGACAAAATTTTCCCAGGAGAAAAAATTACTTCTACTTCAGAAAAACTATTTAATAACTTTCTCTTTACGTTTAAATTATATGCTGCTGATAACTGAAATACTCCAACTCCTCTTTGTGATACTTTTACCCCTCCAAAAATAACATTGTTATTTGTTCTTTTGATATCTATTCCAAATTTCAAATCTTGAATGATATTTTTTTCTGGGAAAATAGGGATGGTATATCTAGAGCATATCTGCCAAGCATTAGAATTTGATTGAAGATAATCTTCTTCTTCTAAATTAACTGAAGAATATGCTCCAAAAAATGATACTATATGCCTCCATGGCAGAGGGATATTATAACTACCGTTATGAACAGTAAAACGCTTATAATCTAATGAAGAAGTAAATTGATAAGTAAGTTGATGGTCTAAAAAAAAACAATTTCCTAAATTAACGCCAAAAAAAAACCTTTCATTACCTGTAGCTTCAAATCCAGTATTGTTAATCCCTGAGAAAAACCTATATGTCCTTTCATCTGTTACTAACAAATCCACATTTGTAGTCCCTATTTTCTCGCCTTGACTATATATTGCGCTTGCAGATCGAAAAGGATTACGATTTATCCATGCGATATCTGATAGCAAAGTATCAGAATGTATTACTTCATCTTCTTCTAGTCTTACATATTGCAAATATCTTTCTTTAGAAAATGCTTTGTTATTAAGTACATTGATTTTACTTAACTTACTTTCAATAATCAAAATCTCAAATATGCCGCTTGTAATATCTTGCTCAGGTATTTTCACTAAAACTAAAGGTCTTTGTATTGTTTCAAAGAATTTTGCAATTTCTCTTTTGATTGTAGTAATTAATTTCTGTGTTAGAGGTTTATCGATTATCAGTGGATAAATCTTTTTTTCTACTACATTTTTTTGATTTGGTAAGAGATTTAACTTTCTAATATAAACACCATAC
>CAYUWE010000080.1:0-5341 GCA_964448255.1 uncultured bacterium
AGAAAGGGTAGAGGTAACAGGAGCTCTAGCTGCGGATAGATATTCTCATGAAAGACTAAAATTAATCCTAAAAGAATTAGATTTTGATATTATTATTATTGATACACCACCAGCCATTTGTTGGCTTACAGAATCTGCTCTTATTGCAGCTAATTATTCTTTGATATGTGCTACCCCAGAATTTTATAGTGTAAAAGGGTTGCAAAGGCTTTCTATTTTCTTAAACAACATTTCAGAAAGGCATTCATTAAATATTCTAGGAGTATCAATTTCATTTTGGAATCCAAGAGGAAAAAGCAATTCAGAATTTGAACAAGTAATAGAAAATACATTTCCAGGAAAATTACTTACATCTAGAATAAGAAGGGATATTGCTGTATCTGAAGCATCGATATATGGAAAGCCAATTTTTATAACTTCGCCAAATAGTCGCGCTTCTGAAGATTATCAATCTTTAGCAAAAGAATTATTATTACAAAAGATGTAAAGCAGCTTTACAAATATAGGAGGAGAAAAAAAATATGGGTAAATTTAATGCTCTATTAAATTTAAGATTAAAACAAAAAAACGAAAAAAAACCTAAGATGACAGCATTAGCAGAGCAATCTTCTAAAGGCAATTTATCTAGTTTTTCTGGAGTTTTTCGTGTTGTTTCTCTTAATGATGATGAAAAAAATATCCTCTCAAATATTCTTAAAGATCACCATTATAATGATGAAGTAAACTTAGATGCAGATTTAGAAGATTTAAGTAAAATTACATCTGAAGTAAAGGCTATTACAAATCAAGCGATAATTCTTCATGGTGAAAGAATAAAAAAAGCTCAAAACATCTTAAAAAAATATGCAGACGGAGCATTTTCATCATGGCTTTTAGCAACATATGGAAACAGACAAACTCCGTATAATTTCTTACAATATTATGAATTTTATCTATCACTTCCTCATAATCTACAGCAAAAAATGGATAAAATGCCAAGGCAAGCGGTATATACATTAGCAAGTAGATGTGGTGATACAGAAAAGAAAAAAGAAATTGTAGAAAATTACTCTGGCGAGCCAAAAAGTGAATTACTTACTATTATTAGAAAAATATTCCCTTTAGATTTGAAAGATAAAAGATCAGCAAATATTGCTAATCAAGCGATTACTTCACTAGTAAAAATACAAGATTATTTCACTCATCCATTATTTCTACCGACACATGAACAGATTAATGAACTTAAATATTTATTAGACGACATAAAAACACAAATTACAAAAAATAGAAAAAAATAATCACAAATTTTCTATAGCTTTTTGGATAATTGTTTTATTCATTTCAGAAGGTTCAATTAAGGGAAGACGTAAATGTGGCAAACATTTTCCCATAATTGATAAAGCATATTTAACACACTGTGGATTTGTTTCTAAGGCCATAGCCCTACATAATGGTTCAATCTCATCAGAAATTGCTTTAGCCTTTAAATAATCCTTCTTTTTGCATGCTTTAACAAGTTGTTTCATCTTTGATGGAATACAATTAGCCACAACAGAAATAACTCCTTTAGCATTATATTTCATCATTGGAAAAGTTAAACTATCATCACCAGACAAAACTGGAAGTGAATTTTTTTCGATTAATCCTTTTGCAAAATCTAAATCACTTGATGCTTCTTTTATCGCAATAATATTTTTCATCTCTTCTAATAATGCAAATGTAGACAGCGTTAAATTAACGCCAGTTCTTCCAGGGTGATGATAGACAATTATTTTTGCTCCAACTTTATTTACTTCTTCAAAATGTAAAATACACCCTTCTTGAGTTGGTTTGTTATAATAGGGGACAACAACAAGACAAGCATCAACACCTAAATCGTAAGCTTTACTAGTCATTTCAATGGTACTTTTTGTTGAATAACTACCTGTTCCTGCGATTATTGGAATTTCACCACTAGCTGCTTCTAAACACATTTTAATCACACGAATTTTTTCTTCTTTTGAAAGAGTAGGGGCTTCACCTGTTGTTCCGCAACACACAATCGCATCTGTTTTTTTAGCTACATGCCAACGAACTAAATCGTACAAAGTTTCATCATCAATCTTATTTTCATTTGTAAAGGGGGTGATAAGAGCAACCATTGATCCATCTAACATAATGTTCTCCATTTAATTCCTGGCTTTACTTATTATTCACTTGACATTTTTTGTTGCAACAATTTTTTAATTATTTGTTAATTCTTGTTTTAGAGACAGCTCCAATCACATTTAAATTTTAAATTTAAGCGAAATTAATCGTATTGACATTAATGCAAAAATTTATCTTATTTGTTAAGGTTTTGTGAATTTCCTGCTAAATAACTATAAATTTCAACGTAAAATTCAAACGCACATTTAAACAATAAATTCAAGTGCAATTATTCGCATTGACATTAATATGTCAACACTATCTCGTTTATTAAGGTTTCGTTAAATTTGCACTAAAATCACCATAATATTCATCAAAAAAACTCTTATCATTTTTAACGTTAATAAAAAAGTTGCTAAAAACCACTCTTAAACAACTTTTTGTGTTGACATTCAAATAATTAATCAATCTAGTTTATTAAGAACGTAATAATTTATTATTAAGAGGTTAAGCTTTGGGATAATTCACCTGAACACTCATTCCAGGTCTTAAAATAATTTCGCTAGATAATTTATCAATTTGTGTTTGTATCATTGAAATTTTTACCGATACAAACTTTTTCTCTTTAGAAAAAATTCCCTTATCTTTTTTTACAAACACTATAGGGGAGATGGAATCAATTTTCCCTTCTATTTCTAGATCAGGATAAGTTAAGAATTTTACTTTTACTTTTTCATTAATTGAAAAAGAGGAAATTAAACTTTCCTCGACTTCTGTTTGTATCCACAAGTTATCTTTTTCATAGATTGTTAGGACTTTATCACCTTTTTTTTACCACATCGCCAGGTAAATGCCATAATTTAACAACCAATCCATCGCAAGGTGAGACGACATGTCTTTTTTTAATACGTAAATCTAATGTATTTAATTTTTTTTCTTCTACGCCAACAGAAGATAGGAAAATATTATATGCTGATTGAGCTTTTTGTAGCTCTTTTAGTCTAAGATTAATTTCATTTTCTGAAATAGTTCCTATTTCAAAATTTTTTTTTCGAAGAAAAATATTCTTCCATAGCTTTATCTACATATACTTTCTTTTCATTAGATTTTTCTTTTGCAAGCGCTACAGATGCTTCAATTTCTTTTCTTTTAGCCTTAAGAATTGAATCATCTAATTCAAATAGGGTAGTTCCTTTTTGTATTAATTCGCCTTCATTTGCTAATATTGAAGTTATTCTTCCTGTTTCTTCAGAAGAAATATCTAATGCATAGCCACCGACAATTCCTCTATGATGCGGTTTTGATAATAAGAAATTTTGAATAGCTAATACGCCAAATAGAAACACTAAAATATAAAATTTTTTATGATTCTTTTTTATGAGATAAATAAGTTTATTTTTTAGCAAGTGTCGCATACATTTCAGCCAATTTTTTTTGTATTTCTACCATTGACTCATAAGAATTTTTTGCTTTTTTCATGTCTTTTTTTGCTTTGTCTAAGACAGCAGTAAATTCTTTTGTAAAACCAACAGATTTCATTGGTTTGTCGTAATATGAAGATAATATTTCTCTTAAAGATTTATTTTTTTCCTTTTTGAACACAATAAATCCTCTTGTTTTGCATTTCCCTACATTACAATAACCATTACTCTGTTTGTATGCATCAAAATTTTATCCTAAAATAAATTATTCCACCGATAAAGCTAGCTACCCCAGCTAATATAAATGGTAGATGATGGTATAATTGATCTGAAAACCCACCAATCAATGGAGAAACAACCATTGCAAGAGACTGCATTGATTGACTCATCCCCATAATTTTTCCTTGTATTCTATTTGATGCTAAATTGGAAATTAATGCTGTACATATTGGCCAAGCAATACCTCCAACTACACCACATAAACTGAGTAGCGTGATCGTTCCCCATAAGTTATTTTGAAAAGTTATAACTACAGCCAATGCAGTAAAAACAAACAATGTAACCTCTAATACTCGAAGAGACGGGAATATTTTTACTAATATTTTATGAACACCACCAGATCCAATAGCCCAACATATCCCCATTAAAGCTGCCAAATCTCCAATTTGAGAATTTGTAAAATGAAATTTCTCTATAACCATAACGGGGGAAAACTGAAAAATTATTGTCCATGCAAAAACAAAAAGAAAATATATTACATAAACAATTTTTATTTTTTCCGTTCTTAGAGCGTCTCTAATATTATGAACACTTTCTAAAAAATCAAATTTTAAATCTTTATTTATATGGAAAGATTCAACAAATGCAAAAATCATAAACAATAAATTTATAAAACATAAACCAGCAGCAATAAGAAGTGGTAAATAGGCAGAAAAATAATGACTTGCTGTTTCATCAGAGAATTTTCCACCGATAAATGTACCAACAATAAATGACAAACCACCTATAACTGAAAGGTTACTAAAATTTTTGAGTTTATGTTTTTTATCACGACTTAAATCAGAAATCGTTGCTAAACAAATAGATAGATTTCCAGAAAAAAGCCCTGAAATAATCCTTGAGACAAATACATATACTAAATGTTTTTCATAAATTGCCCATGCACAAAATACATATCCCACAAATGATAAAAATATCGAATAAACAAAAGCCTTTTTCCTTCCAAATTTATCTGCTATTTCTCCCAAGATGGGAGCGCCTATAAACTGCGCAAAAGGAAAAGCCGCTAAAAATATTCCAAAAAGAGATGTTCTTGTTGTAACAGAAACATCAGATGAAAATATTTCATTGTGAACATCTAAAAAAAATGGTGCGAATATTGGAAAAACTATAGACCATCCCAAATTATCAACAAAGAATGTAAATAACACTGAGAAAAAAGATAATTTCTTTTTTTCTGGACCAGCAGTTTCCATCACCTTACCAAACAAGATCTCTAATTTTTAAAATAATCTTCTTTATGAAACTTTGCAAACTATGAATTACAACTGCCAATTTATTGGTGTGAAATTATTCTTTTCTAGAAATTCATTTGTTTTTGAAAAATGTTTACATCCAAAAAAACCATAAGATGCGGAATAAGGTGAAGGGTGAGGCGCAGATAATACCAAATGCGAAGAATTTTTTATATTTTCTAATACTCTTAAGCATTTTTCTTGCGCAGATTTTCCCCAAAGAAGAAAAACAATATTTTCTTTTTCTTTTGCTATTTTCTCTATCACTTTATCTGTGAATATTTCCCATCCTTTTCCATA
>CAYUWE010000081.1:0-5321 GCA_964448255.1 uncultured bacterium
CGAATGGTTTCATTTCTTGCGTCTATTTTTGTTAATATTATTGCATTTATCCTTTGCTTATGAATGGTTATTGTCCATTAGCTTCAGGATCAAAAGGTAACTCGATATTTTTTGGAACTAAAAATTCAAAAATATTAATCGATGCCGGTATTAGCTTGTTACAATTAGAAAAAAGGCTTTTAGAAATAGATATTGAGCTAAAAGATATCGACGCTATTTTAATAACCCATGAGCATAGAGATCATATTTATGGGCTAAAAAGATTAATAACAAAATATGATATTCCTGTTTTATGTAATTCTGAAACAGCTAAAGGAATATACGACAATTTAATGAGCAAGCCCAAATTTAAGATTTTTACAACAGGAGAAGCTTTTTCATTTAAAGATTTACGAATATTTCCATTTAGCATACAGCATGATACTCTAGATCCTGTAGCCTTTCGAATAGATTGGGAGAATAATAGCATAGGTATATGTGCAGATTTAGGCTTTGTTACAACATATGTGAAAGAATGTCTAAGAAATTGTAATTATCTTTATCTTGAAGCTAACCATGATGTTAATATGGTACATTCTTCTCTTCGCCCACAAGTATATAAAAATAGGGTTTTAGGAAGGCAAGGGCACTTATCAAATGAAGATTGTTTATCTTTGCTTTTGTCAGTTGATCATTCTTTTTTAAAACATGTGTTCTTAGCGCATTTGTCTCAAGAATGTAATAGCAAAGAAAAAGTTCTAAAAATAATGAAAGATAAATTTAAAGATAAATTTGAAGTAGATATTGCATATCAAGAAAAAGTATCTAGAAAGGTTTTATTCTAAATCATCTTTTGTAGCTAAAATCCGTCTTGGTTTACCACCTTCTGGTGGTCCTATTATTCCATTTTCTTCTAATTCATCCATGAGACTAGCTGCTCTTGCATATCCAATTTTTAATTTTCTTTGTAAAAATGTTGTAGAAGCATTTTTTGTTTCTAATACTATATTTACTGCATGCTCGTATAATTTATCTCTCGGTTGTAGATTATGGTCTAATTTATTTAATTGATCAAAAGAAGGGATTAAATAATTAGCTGGAGATTTATGACAAATTGCTGTTGTTATTCTACTGATATCCTCATCGGCAATATATGCTCCTTGAGCTCTTATAATATGAGAAGAACCAGGAGGTAAGAATAATAAATCTCCATTGCCAAGCAGGCTTTCTGCTCCAGTATCATCTAAGATAATTTGTGAATTAACTCTACTTGCTACTTTAAAAGCAATACGTGAAGGGAAGTTTGCTTTAATAATACCTGTTATTACTTCACGAGACGGTCTTTGTGTCGCTAGAATAAGATGTATTCCTACAGCTCTTGCCATCTGCGCTATTCTTGCAATTGGAGTTTCTAAATCTGTACTTGATACAATCATCAAATCAGCAAATTCATCAATTATCCCAACGATAAACGGCATTTTTTTAGGGATATCGAGATCTAAAGCTTCTTCTATCTTTTTCTTAATTTTTCTGTTGTTAAATGCGGTAATATTTCTTAGACCTAGTTGTTTTAAAATGTCGTAGCGTTTTTGCATTTCTTTTACTAACCATTGAAGTGCTGCATAAGCACCATGAGGTTCTGTTATTACTGGAGCTATCATATGTGGCAAGTTAGAATATTGTGTTAATTCAACTTTTTTAGGATCTATCATCATTAGTTTTATTTCATCAGGTTCACTATTCATTAAAATTGACATGACGATAGTGTTTATACATACAGATTTTCCAGCTCCTGTAGCTCCTGCGATTAAACAATGCGGCATTTTTGTTAAATCGGTAACTACATATTCCCCACCTACAGTCTTTCCTAAAAGAAGGGGTATATTTAACTTTTTCTTCATTTGCCTGTAGTGCAAATGCATTTCTTTTAAGCTAACAGTTTGCGGATATAGAGAAGGTATTTCTACACCTACTGCAGCTTTTCCAGGGATGGGAGCAATAATACGTATTGATTTTGCTTCAAGATTTAAAGCTATATCATTAGCTAGAGTTTTAATTTTTTGTACTTTTACTCCAATAGAAGGATGTACTTCAAATGAAGTTATTGTAGGGCCACAGTGAATATTTCCAACCTTTGCTTCAATTCCAAAGCTAAGAAGAGTATCTTGCAATATTTGAGCTTGTTTTTTTAATTCTTTTTTTAATAGAGGATGATTAATTGATGGGGGATTAGATAGTAATTCAGATGTGGGAAGGTTATAATTTTTTTTCTTTTCTTTTTTTAAGAAAGTAGGTCTTTTTTTAGGTTTCTTTTTTTCTTTAAATAGAGTTTTATTTTCTAAAATTACTTCGTCTACACGTTTTAGAGGAATATTTTCTTTTTGTATCCTTTCTATGTATTTAACAGCTCTTTTTTTACTGTAGCTATCCTTTGTATTAAGTAAGAATTTATGTAGTAAAATAAATCCTGAAGCTAATAATTTAGCTAGATATTTTATTGCTTTTAAAATGATTAGAGTTAATCTTTTTAAAAGAGATGCCAATTTTGTTATTCCAATTTTCAAGTTAGATAGTATTTCAATCCCAGTAAATAATAAGAAAGATACAACGCCAGTAATAGAAAAGATAAGTACAACGCCAACTGAGCTTAATAATTTTTGCAGATTAAAATAAGGCAGATCTGCATACAAATAATATAAAGGGACACCACCAAAGTTTAACCTTACTAAAGCATGAGGGTAAGGTTTAGAAAATAATAGTGTTTCTTTAAATATTCTTGGTTCTAATCCTAGTATTACTTCTGGATGATGGTGTGCTAATACATTTAGTAGGATGCAAAAGCAGAATAAAAATGAGAAAAATGAAAAAGTTTTAAATCCAATAGATGAAGGTTCTTTAGATGGACGGATATATCGCCATCCTAGCCATACTAAAAAGATGGAGAATAAATAGCTTCCAAATCCAAAAAGATAAGACATAGTAAGAGCTAGGTAATATCCAAACAGCCCTAGGTAATTTAAAGAACTTTGCTTGTAGTAAAAACTACATAAAGAGAGTATTAAAATAATAGTTAGAGCGAAAAGAAAAAGCCCTTTAGCTTCTTTTCTATCTTGTGAATTTCTTTTTTTAGTTTTTTTTCTCATTTTAGCCATATTAATGTAATAAGACCTATCGCTATACAATAAAATGCAAAAGGTTTTATTTTTTTTCTATCTACAATTGAAAAAATGTAGCGTATGGCAAAACTCCCTACAACAAAAGAAGTGACAAACCCTGCTAAATAACAAGAAAAAGAGACGTTACTTGTGGATTGTGATAATATCGATTTGTATGATTCCAATACACTTCCTCCCATTACTGTAGGGATTGCAAGAAGAAAGGAAAATGTTATTGCTTCATTAACCTTCCATCCTCTCCAGCAAGCAGCGGAAATAGTAGAACCACTTCTGGAAATCCCTGGAATTAATGCCATCGCCTGCATTATTCCAATAAATAACATATCTTTTATTTTATAAGGGCTGTTTTTTTCTTTTGGCTTATAAAGAGCGGTTATAAGTAAGAAAAATCCACTAAGTATTAAGAAAAACCCTAAGAAATGAATATTTGAGAGATAAACCCTTAACGGCTTTAAAAAAAAATACATCGGACAAAGCGGTAATATAGCTAAAGAGAGATATAAAATCTTTTTTCTATCGACAAGGAGTATTTCATAGATCTTATGGAATAAAAAGAAAAAACAGGCCAAAAGAGTACCCATATGACAAAAAAGGTCGAACAAAACTAAATGTTCACCATCTGCAATGTTAAGTAATATTTTTGCAATTTTTAAATGAGCAGAAGAACTTACTGGAAAAAATTCGGTTAACCCTTGAACGATTCCTAAAATGATAGAGTCTAAAAAGGACATTATTATCCCTTAATATTGGGGCGATCGACGGGACTCGAACCCGCGACTTTTGGAACCACAATCCAACGCTCTAACCAACTGAGCTACGACCGCCATAATAAGATGAGTAATTTTTACAAGATATGGATATTTTTATCAAGAGCTTCCTAATAGAAAGGGGAGGGGAAAAGTAAATTATTTTTTTCATCTTTACCTATGAAAAAAATGCCTATAAGAAAAAATATTATCAAATATAGCAATACAAATTTTGAAGTGAAATTATTAGAGCGCAAATAAATATCAAAAAATGGTGGGGAATAATTTACTAAATAGAGAGTGAATTTAGTAATTAGTAATAATACTATATCTATGAGATAGGAAAGGCCTATAAAATGAAAAAATAGAGATAGAATCATTAAAAACACAATAATTGTAATAAAAAGCGGTATGAAAAGGTTATATACTAAGCTAAGATATGGGAATTTGTGGAAATATAGTAATAGCAAGGGGAAGATAAATAGATTTATTGCTAAACAAAGAGATATAGACTCTCTAACATAAGATAAAATCTTATTAATTATTGGATAATCACTCTTATAAAAGTATTTTTTTAGAAATTTGTTTATACAAGGATAGTGAAGAAGAATTCCAAGGCAGCATAGGTAGCTTAGTTGAAATCCTAAATGCATATATATATTCGGGTCGATAACTAGTTGAATAATTGCGGCTATTCCAAGAGCATTTAGAGCAAAATTCCTCTTATTAAATATTGTAGCTAGCAATGATATCTGTATAGTTATCCATGTTCTAACAATGGATGGTGTTGGTCCTAGGAAAATAAAATATAAATTAGCAATAACTATTAAAAAAATTGGTAAAATAGGGTGGGGAAGGATTTTTTTAAAAATAAATGAGAAAAAAAATAAAACCATACCAAAGTGAAAACCCGATATTGCTAAAACATGTTGCAATCCTAATTTAGAAAATGAAAATCTTAAGAATTTATCTTCCAAATCTCCTGTTGATAATGCTGATAGAAGGTTAACAACATCTCTTTGTTTAAATTTATATTTCCAAATAGATTTTATCTTTTTTTTCCAAAAAAAGCGTTTTTCTATAAACAAGCTATTTTTTTTAGTTTTTTCCCAAGTAGTGTTTTTCTCTTGTTTAAATCTAATATTGGTGAAAGAAGGATATAAAGTACCTTTAATAAGGTAAGTGAAATTAGCATCGATATGTTTTTTTGATAAAAGAGTGACATAAATATTTTTATAATTTTTGCCTATAGGGGTATCTGGATAAAAGGATATTATCTTTCCTTTGTATTTGTTTTTACTAGAAATATTGGAAATTTGAACTTTTGCAATACCTTTTATTTCTTTAGATATAGATTCATCATAGCTCATGTAATTCCCATCTATACCTACACTCTCAACATTATCTGATGCTATAAGGA
>CAYUWE010000082.1:0-5317 GCA_964448255.1 uncultured bacterium
ATAATTTTAAAAATTTCTTTTTCATAGGGTATTATTTTATCAAATAACTACCTAAAAAAGAAGTAAAAGACAAACTTAACGGCTAGTTACAACTGCGTATAATTCACGAATAAAAAGACTATTTACTTGAGATATAGATGGAATTTCTTCTAGCTCTAATATATAAGCCATAACTCTTTTTAAAACTTGTATTCTTTGAAGAGTTAATCTAATGGACAAATTATCTATTTCATAATGTCTCAAAATTGCTTCTACTTGGGTTTCATCAATATTTAAAATTCTCTCAACACCTTCTGAAGAAATAGGGATATTTGCATAACGTGGTAAATTTATTAATTGATTTTCTAGTAGCCCTGCGTGTTCTTTAGAAAAACATCTAGTGTTATCCAATTTCTTTACACTACAAGTAGTTACCCTATCAATATCTTTTACAATGTATTTTAAATCATCCAATCGAGTATTTGGATCTGCTGATATCCATGAAAAAATTATAAGTTCTTCATAAGATCTTTGATCTAACAAAATTTCCGATGAAAAAACATCTTCTTTTTTCACAGCATAAATACCTTTTTTTTTGCCATTTCTTGTTGTTCTTCATTTAACTTTCTATCTTCTTCCATTACTTGTTTTAGAGATTTTCCATGACAATATTCTTGAACTGAACAAACTTTTGGAAGAGAAATAAATTTGTCACAAACTTTTTCCTTTTTAATATGCATGCAGCTTCTTTCTTTATTATGAATAAATCTATCATCTTTGATTACCATCATTTCTGTTTTTGGTATTACATCAACACCTAACATCTCAGCGACATCATATGCTGCTGCATTATTTTGCGATGACATATATGGATCATTGCTACCGAATGACATTTTTTGTTCTATAAATGTTTCTCCAGGAGCAAAAGATTGAAAAGCTTCTAGTGGATTATTAACAGTAAATTGCTGTTGATCTCTTGCTTGAATGACATATCTTATTCTATCAAATTCATCAGAAAGAAAATATTTTGCACTTATTGAAAAGCTATCACTAGCAAGTTTTAATTTGCCAACTTTTAAACACCTTTTTATATCGCTAATCATTTGTGATTCTTTTGATTTTAGTTTTTTCTTCCAATGTTCTTGTTTTTGACGCACTTCTTTTCTTCTAGATCTAACTTCAAGATTATCTGAGTCAAATTGTCTTGCTAATAGTTGAACTTCATCATAGACTCTTTTTACTTTGTCTAATGTTTCTTTTTTTGTTTCTTCATCTATCCCCGCCTCTTCAAAACTCACATAATGAAGTGATTGAAGAAGGTCTATAAAAGATGAATGCTTAATTGGGTCATATGATTCTATTGCTTCTAAATCCATAATAAATAATATTTTATTTTAAGTTTGTTTGCATTAATTATAAATTAATCGCACATTAGTTATAAGCATTAAAATACAAGTTAATAGCTTTAATAAAAAGTTTATTATAATTAATCGAATTAAAAATACTTAAAACGCAAAATAAACTCAGATTTTTCACTTTTATAACAACCTAAGCACAAAGAACTTAAAGCCGATTTATATTTGCAACCAATTAACCCTCAAACTATTGCAGATTAATTGCATTATAATCTAATAAATATTATAATCTTCACACTTTTATAATTAAAATTAAGAGGACATAAAAAAAATGAGTAAAATTGATAAGAATAATCCTATTCCACAATCTAATCCTAGACCACTAACAAAGGAAGAACATAATTTCTTAATGTCTGAAGAGAATTCACAACAAACCCAAGGCATTAATCGCACGAGAAGTTATGTAGGCGGGTTGCATTTAGGTAATGAATACCATGGATTAATTTTATTTACCGATAAGCATTGCATGCTAACTCCTAGAGACGACGCATAAAAATGAGAGCCTATAGTTGCCAGCATCATCTTGGTCGTTCAGTAGTAACTCCTGCTTCTTTTCAAGAAGCTGCTGAAAAAGAACCAAAATTTTTATCAGAAGAAGTAGTAGGTAGAACTGAGGAAGGAGAAATATTCGCTCCTTTATTACATCCTAAACCAAAAAAAACTAGTCTAGATCCATCAAAACTTCTTTTAGCACATATTGTATCACATCCTAAACCTTTTGATAAAACAATCGATCCAATAACACTAAAACCTCATGCTTTTAAAAAAGAAAGAACTTATTCAAGATCTTTGCCAGATTCTAATCTAAGCTACCCTAGAAAATATTGTATGGTAAAAAGACTTGATTTCTTATTTAAAGACCTAGTTGATGCGCGTTTTGAATTAGATAAATTAGAAAATTCAGCGCCATATCCCCTTGTAAAACAACAATTATATCATGCTTTTGCAACAAGGAGAAAATTAAGTGATGAAAGATGTTTCTGCTATTTACCACTATGGCATATAAGAAATACTTGGATGAAAGAAACATTTGGATTACATAATGCTTGTGTAATACATAGGGTATCAGAAGAAAATAAAAAAGTGCAGCCTCATGAAATAGTTAGATTGCCTGATGGAACGTTAGATAAAATTGCAACTGGAGCATATGGAATTGCTTATAGATGCATATCTAGAATTGATGGTCATGAATATGCAGCAAAAGTAATGTCTATTAACCCCTCTGATAATTTTAAACTAATTAAAAGCGTATTCCAATCAGCAATGAAAGAAGCTTTTTTTCTTTCAGTGCTTTCAAAATCTAGAGAAGATTTTCCTTGTATTCAACCTAAAGGTTTCTTTTTTTCTTCTCCTTATGATCCTATGCCTTTTAATACTTTTACAATGATTTCAAGATTTGCAAGAGGCCATACAGTATATGAGTTTATTTACAGTAAATTACCTGATAGCAATGATAAAAAATGGCTATTACATATTATTGAACGTTTATTAATTGCATTAATTAAGCTAAAAAAAATTGGGATTCTTCATTTAGATATTAAACCAAGCAATCTTATTTTACATGTTGTTAGGGGGCTTTTACTTTGTGATTTTGGCTTAAGCGCATTTGCTTCAAAAGACGGAACTCATCTGCTAGAGCGTCCTGTAGTAACTGCATATTACAGACCTATTTCATGTGAAGTAGTTGGTAGGGCCTCATATTCTGATGATTTAATTAGCGCTGCTTTAACAATATATGAAATAGTTTGTGGTCAACCAATTGATACATTCGGTGATAGTGTCGACTTAGATCTTGATGGCATAAAAAGAAGAAAGAAACACTTGCAAAGGTTAATTTCATTGATGGGTGATAATATTCCTAAAGATGTTATAAGAGAAGGAAGAAATACTAATCTATTTTTCATTCCTTCTTCTAGTCCTCCTTGCTTAAGACCTGATGCTTGTTTAAAGAATCAACATTTCAATACAAAAAGAGAAGAAATGGTAGTATTTAGAAAAAAAGCTTACGATCGCTTTAACCTTTCCAATAGATGCATAACTGCTCTAACAAATTGGCTTTTTGGACAACTTACCTATATGCCTGTTGATGTTGAATTAGCATTTGATCATTTTCAAAGAAAAGTATCACCTCTTTTCCCTGAAGATAAAGATCCTAAATTTGATGAAAGAGATCTAGATGGTAAATTTGATACTCCACCACCTCTATGATTTGGAGATTTGTAATACCTCCTTCTATGTAAAAAAATTTTTTGCTTTATAAAATTAATAATTTTGTATAGTGAAAATTAATAGGATAAAACGTAGGAGACAGTATAATGGCTTCATCTATTTATATTGGGCAAATTTTTGGAACTTTCCTTTTTGTTGTAAGTATCGCTTTTTTATTAGATTCATCAACATATAAAAAAGTTGCAAAAGAAGTATTCGAAAAACCTGGCCTTGCAACCCTTCGCGCTATGATTTCATTTTTAGTGGGATTAATCATGGTAGTTTTCCATAACTATTGGGAGCAAAGCTGGTTTATTGTTATTACAATTGTTGCATGGATAGTAATGCTGCAAGGTGCATTTTGTTTATTCTTCCCAAAAGTAGCTTCTAATATTAGCAAATCCTTTTCCAAAGGTGGATTATTATGGTTCTATTGGATAGCTCTTGTTGTTGGTGCATATTTAATGTACATGTCATTCATCTATTCTTATTAGATAAAATTATGGCCAGCTAATAGCTGGCCTAATATTTTTCATTCATATCTAATTCAACTGGTATATTTTGCAAATATCCTTTGATATCCCCCATAATAAAAAATGAGCCTAAGATAACTAATATTTCATCTTTTAACCCATCAAGTATCTTATCGATACTTTCTTTAGAATTAGAAACAATAGAACAATTATCAAAATTTAATTCTTTAAAAACATCGAATAATACTTTTGCTTTTTCTAACCGAGAATGGTCTTTATCGAGCAAATAAATATAAGAAGCAAAGCTGCCAACAATAGAAGAACATGTATATATATCCTTATTTTTTGAAAGAGCAAATAAAAAGCAAAATTTTTTATTTGGAAAGTCATTTAAAAGCCTTTGAAATAACCTTTTAAATCCAAGTTCATTATGAGCAACATCAAAAACTATTGTATTTTTTAAATCTAACCTTTCATATCTGCATGGAGGGCAATATTTTATTCCTTCATCAATTGCTTTTATATCAATAGGATAGTTTATTGAGATTTCATCTATTGCTTGTTTTGCAATTAATCTATTTTCATCTTCAAAAGACATTTCTTTTGAAATAACTTCTTTTACTTTAGCTTTTTTTATAGAAGCTATTTTTCTAATACATTCTTGATATGCACTTGGCCCTAAAATTAAAGGTACATTTTTTTTAATTATCCCTGCTTTTTCTTTAGCAATATCTTCTAGGCTATCCCCTAAAATAAACATATGATCAAAACCAATAGAAGTAATTATAGAGAGTATAGGAGAAATAATGTTTGTTGCATCGAGTCTACCACCTAGTCCAACTTCAATAACTGCAAAATCTACTTTTTTTTGAGAAAAATATATCAATGCTAAAAATGTTAATATCTCAAAATATGAAAGGAAAAAGTTTTCTTTTTCTTCTATTATGAATATTTTTTCTAAAATTTCTTCCATTTCAGATATGGTGATATTTGTATCGTTGATACAAATCCTTTCTCTTATTGAAGAAATATGAGGAGAAGTAAATAGTCCAACAGAATAATTTGACAATTGCAAAGACTTTGCAATTTTTAAACAAACAGAGCCTTTTCCATTTGTTCCAGCAACATGAATACACTTATAATTTTTATCAGGGAAAGATAAAATCTTTTTAATTTTTCTAAGTTCTTTTAAAGAGTATTTATTTTTGAAAAAAGAGCGTTTATATAATTTTTCTATTAAAG
>CAYUWE010000083.1:0-5309 GCA_964448255.1 uncultured bacterium
ATTGTAATAGCTAAAAATTCTTTTCCATCTTTTGCATCTGCTAATTTAGGATATTTTTTCTCCCAAAACTTATATACATCGTCTTTAGCATTTACATGATAAGAAGCTTTTTTCTCTGCAACATAGTTTAATAAAGTGATATCTCCTAATTTTGATTTTGGCTTTACCCCAACACCAAAAAATGATCCGCTAAATACTCCCCAAATTATTATTGCAAAAGAAAGCGTAAATACTAATTTGATAAAACGCTTCATAACAGGCTTTGGATTTTTACATTTCCATTTCATAAAACATGCAATAAGCAAATATACAAAGCCATATCCAGCATCTGATACAATCATTGCAAAAAATATTGTAAATGCAAAATACACCCAAATAGATGGGTCTTTATCTGTAATAGATGGAGTATCATAGATATTTACTAAATCTTCCCCTATTTTAGCTATGCCATCATTTTCCATATATGTAGGTATACGGTCTTTCGTTGTAGTCTCTAATAGTACATAATCTATTGGTTTGTCTTTTAATAATTCATTTAATTCATCATGATAAGACTCGGGAACCCATGCTTCAACCATAAACAAATCTTCATCCATTGGGTAAAATGCACTTTCTTTAGCTTTTTTTAAATGAAAGTCATTTAATTTCCCTAATATTTCTTTTTGTATTAATGGCCTATATGCAGAATATTTCTTTAATTCTTCTTCTTTTAATTTTATTTCCTTGTCAACTTCTTTTATTTTCTTATCAACTTCTCCTAATGGATGATCTATTACCATCTCAATCATATTAGGATAAGTTTTTCTCTCTTTATTAAATGCTATATAATAATCCAGGTCATAATCTGTATTAACATATATCAGTTCATCTGGAATCTTTGTTTCTTTAGCTCTCGCAGTTTTTATACAAAAAAACTGAACAATCCTTTTAGCCTCTTTTTGAATATAATCGATATCTTTAATTGAAAAATCACCAAATGGAGCTATCCTTACCCTATCTGCATGCAAAACTCTTTTTTCTTCAAACAACTTTTCTAAATGGTGATATGCGCTATTTATTTTTTTTACTAAATCATCAGCTTTTAGAATAAACTCTTCTTTTTTTACAGGTTCTTTAATCGCAAATTTTTTTAATATCTTGATAGCAGAAATATAATCTTTAACAATTGCTGGAATTTCTTTAAATGTAGTCTTAGTTGAACTGATAAATTCAACAAATCCTTTCTCTTGAATTTGCTTAAAGAATTTATCTAATTCTTTTTTTATTCCAAAAAAAAGAAGTTTTTTAACTGTTATAATCATTTTCTTTCTCTTCTATTTTTCTTTTAGCTACTTTTGCTTGTGACACCGCTGCTAGTTGCTGATCTCCTAAAAATATTTTTATTTTTTTTATGTTTTTTATAGTCCTTGGAATAAGTATTTTCTCAAATAAATTCACTCTTATCGATACTTCTCTTAATTCTTTTTCTAATGCTCGTTTCTTTTCTTCTTCCACATTTACTTTTTCTTTTATATCAACCATTTTCTTTATTTTAATTATTGAATAATCAACCCACGCCGGCGTATCAAATAGAAAATAATCCATCTTTGGGAAAATAGTATTCTCAAATATAGGTATTTCTACTCCCGCAATATTTTCATAATGCTTTTCTACATGTTCTACCTTTGCATAATATAAAATATCACAATCTGTAACTTGCGAAAGTAATGGACTAAAACGCTCAACTTCTTTTTTTTCTTTTTCTAATTCCTTTAACAACTCTTCTATATTCATCTTTGTTGAAAAAACTTCTGCTTGCAGCATAGATTTTTTCAACTGCAATGTTGGTAAATACCTTTCTAGTTGTGCTAATTTAACCTGTTGTGAGCGCAGCCCTCCTTTCGTTAATTTTACTTCTATCATATCAATTAGCAGGCCAATATTTTTCTAATAATTTCTTTTTCATTCCCACCTCTTCTTTTTCAAAACATTCCGATAGGATATGCCATCCTAAATCTAATGCTTCTTCTAGAGTGATATTAACATCTAAATTCATCATTTTTTTTTCAAAAAGAGAGGAATAATGTAACAATTTTTCATCCCACCTAGATAATTTAAAGCCCATACTTTGTCTTTCTTTAGCTTTTTTTGAATCGGCATATAACCTTATCATGGTATTAGCTAAATCTCCGTGGTCTTCTCTTGTCACTTTTCCAATTACATTCTGTTTGAGACGAGAAAGCGATCCAAAAGGATCAATAAATCCATTATGCAGGTAAAACTGTCCTTCTGTGATATACCCAGTATTATCAGGGATAGGATGTGTTACATCACCCCCTGGCATCGTTGTAACAGAAACTATCGTTATAGAACCGCTCCCATCAATATCTACTGCTTTTTCATATCTAGATGCTAAATCTGAATATAATGAGCCAGGATATCCTCTATTTGAAGGAATCTGATCCATAGTTATAGCAATTTCTTTTATCGCATCAGCAAAAGCACTCATATCGGTTAATAATACTATTACGTTTTTTCCTTCTATTGCGAATTGTTCAGCACAAGCAAGTGCCATATCAGGAACTAATAAACATTCAACTGGAGGATTTGTTGCTTGGTGAATAAACATTACTGTTTTGTCAGCAGAACCTGCTTTTTCAGCATTTTCAATAAATGCTTGATAATCATCAAACCTAAGGCCCATCCCACCAATAATTACAATATCAGCATCTGTTTGATTAGCTATCCTCATTAATAAAGGATTATAAGGCTCACCAGCAATTGAGAAAATTGGAATTTTCTGAGATTTTACAAGACAATTAAATACATCAATCATAGGGATATTTGTCCTAACCATATCCCTTGGGATAATCCTTCGCATAGGATTAAATGAAGGTATTGCAATTTCTATTTTTTTCCCTAATACTTCTGGACCATTATCTATAGGTTCTCCAATACCATTCAAACACCTTCCTAATAGAGAATTGCTAAATGTAGCTTGCATCTGCTTTTTTAAAAATACTACTTTATCACCTGTAGAAATACCTCTTGTATTTTCAAATACTTGCAGCGTTACTAGATCTCCTTCAAAGCGTAAAACTGAAGCAAATGTTTGATCGCCATTTTTTTTATGTACTATCGCTAATTCCCCTAAACTAACGTCAACAGCAGCAACGGAAATCAAATTACCACGCATATCTAATATTCTATCATATACTTTTCTCATCGCATTTCCTTACATTAATTGTTCATCAATACGCTTATATGTTTGTTGATATTGCTCTGATTTAAATGGTAAGAAGTTCATATTTCTTATCTCATGCTGTAAGTTTAAGAAAAAACTCCTCGCTACATCATGAGAATCAAAAGTAAAGTTCTTATCAAAAATCTTCTGCATTAAAGCAAATAGTTCTATTTGTCTTTCTAATGGAGAAAAGGCATCTTCTTTGTCAAATGCATTTTGTTGAAGATAGGCAATATCATATAATTCCCCTTTAAGATATACAATCATATCTTCAATAGCTGTTCCTTCTTCTCCAACAACTTCCATACGTTGGGCAATTTCATTACTTCTCTCTAAGAAATTCAAAGCTTTTTTTACTTTTTCTTCCCACCCTGGCATAAGATCATTCAATGTATAACTTACACTATGAAGATATTTCGTCCATGAAATCAAAGGGTCTATTGCAGGATATCTTCTAGCATCTGATCTTTCTCTTGAAAGTCCTAAAAATGCTCCTACAACAGCAAGCGTAGATTGAGTAACAGGCTCTTCAAAATTGCCTCCTGCAGGAGAAACAGCACCGCCTATTGTTAAAGATCCTTTTTCTTTATTTTTTAATAATATCACTCCTGCTCTTTCATAAAATGCAGATATCCTAGAAGAAAGATAAGCAGGAAAAGCTTCTTCTCCTGGAATTTCTTCTAACCTCCCTGACATTTCCCTCATAGCTTGAGCCCATCTAGAAGTAGAATCTGCTAAGACAAGAACATTTAATCCCATTTGCCTATAGTATTCTGCTATTGTAACAGCACTATAAACAGAAGCTTCCCTCGCAGCTACAGGCATAGAAGAAGTATTACATATTATTACTGTCCTTTCCATTAATGGCTTTTCTGATCTGATATCAATTAAATGTGGAAATTCCCTTAATATCTCCACTACTTCTCCTGCTCTTTCACCACATGCAGCAATAACAACAATGTCTACTGCGGAATATTTTGCTAAATGATGCTGCAATACTGTTTTGCCAGCTCCAAATGGCCCGGGAGAACAAAACGTCCCTCCTTTTAATAAAGGAAATTGTGTGTCAATAATCCTTAGTCCTGTAGCCATCATTTCATGAGGTTTGCTTTTCTTACCTACACAAAGTGACATTTTTACTGGCCACCTCTGCAGCATAGAAATTTGTTTTTCCACTCCATTTTCATCTACAGCTTTTACAATAACCTCTTCAATTGTATAAGATCCTTTTTGGGCTACCCAAGTTATGGTATGTTTTCCCCTTAATGAAAATGGAACCATTATCTTATGATCAAAAATTCCTTCTTTTACTACTCCTATGGTATCTCCTCTTTCCACTTCATCTTTTTCTTTAATAGTTGGTAAAAACTCCCATTTTTTTACTCTATCTAATGAAGGAATATGTATCCCCCTCTTAAGAAATAGCCCAGCTTTTTGAGCAATTTGTTCTAATGGATTTTGAAGCCCATCAAACACATTTGCTAACAACCCTGGAGCTAATTCAGCTTCTAATAAACGATTAGTAAATTCAACAGGAGTATCTAAGTCTATCCCTCTTGTATCTTCAAATACTTGCAGCTTTGCTTCATTACCATTTATCTCTATAACCTCTGAAGAAAAGCCACTATCTCCTAGCTTAACGTATGCAACTTCTCCTTGGCGTATTTCCCCATCAAATTCTACGTGGAGAAGATTTCCAAAGGCTTTTACTACACGTCCTTTTGTTTTTTTATCTTTTATTTCTTCCATAACATCCCTTATACAAGTGAATTCACTATTTCTTTACCTTTACTTTCATTTAATTGATTCCAATCCTCAACCAAAATAAGCTTCACTAAATATGCAATAATCTGGTCTATTGAAAATGGTCTGTTTTCTGTCATTTCTTCTAGTTTCTCTAACCTATATTCTATTAAATTCTTATGCAATTCTAGTGGATCGGAAAAATACTTATTATATATGTTTTGAACTAATCTATCATACTTATTTTGGTCTTTATTGTATTTGCCGATATCAATTTTCACTATGAAATTCCTTAATTAACTGTTTTTCTAGTTTAAGAAGATCATCACTTCTGCTTTTTATT
>CAYUWE010000084.1:0-5296 GCA_964448255.1 uncultured bacterium
TATATAAATGAGTGCAATGATCAATATAGATAACATCCAAAGCTATAAGGACTTACGTAAACATCTCTCAAATAAAGAGATAGTAAAAGTTCTTAGTTCTATTTCTATTGAGTTAGATAAGAAAAAGAAGTCTTTTTCTAAAAGAAAGGCTCTTAAAAAAGAGATGGCTAAAATTACAAGTAAAATGAAATCTCTTTTATTAGACGCTCTTTTAAACAAATATAGCGACGCTGAAAAAGAACTAATTAAAAGTCACTGGGAAAGTATTTTCGATCAGGCTTGTATCAATATTGGTATAAAAGAAAAAGACATTTTAAATACCCCTAATATCTCGTTGTTACTAAACGAGTTAGATAATATTATCATAGCTATTGAAGCTAAAGGATTTATACCTTATTCAGAAATCAATACCATCCACGGTGAAGAGGTAAAAAACTTCGTAAAATACCTCCTTCACGATATTTCTGTTAGTAATGTCGGCTGGAAAAACCTAAAAAGCATTTTAATCAAAAAAGATGAAACATTCTTAAATGAATTAAGAGAAGAATTTAACCACATATTACAAGTTTTATATAAAGAGCTTAAAGAAGAAAAAAATCACCACGAAGATGTAATTGAAATGTTTATCGGGCATATTTTATCTACATATGCTCTTACAGAACCCGAAAATGGGATGGTTATAAAAGTTCCTCAAAAAATAGAAGACAACTGGCAGTTAATAAACTATGTTATCGAACCTATTTCTTTAACTCCTTCATGTTTAGGATGCCCAGTCGATGCTTATGGATTAATGCCATTAACTCAGAATGTTCATCCTATGTTGATATTTAAAAGTACTCCTCACCCTACTGGTAAATCTTCCCTATTAGCAATGATGGCGGACTTTACTCCAGGATTTTCTGTTGGTGAAGGTCTTTATAAACTAGCTAAAAAGAAATTAGCTACATGGGTTAGGGAAAATCACTGTAAATATAGAGAAACGATAAAAGTATATGGACAAAGTTTGGGTGGTTCATTGGCATATTTCTTAGCCTTAGACCACAAAGACCATGTTGAAATACACACTTATCTTCCTGCAGGATTAATGAAACGTTCATTAAAAGGTTTAAACGTAAAAGGTAAAACCTTTTCTCATAATAACGACATAGTTGGTCTAGTAAATAACCATCCAGAAGACTTAACTAATATTAGAGTATTAACCCAGGAGAAAAGAAACCCCCTAATCGCTCACTTTAGATTATTCGGATGTGACAAAACTATTTTATTACAAGTTAATGCTAAAAAAGATAATAAAAGGTTTATAAGAAGACTTTTCTCTGTAGTCCACCAAGTATTAGCATTCCCTTTATTCTTAGTAAAATCTATTATTTTACTTGGAATTGTTGGCGTAAAACAAATAACAAAACTATTTCGTAGAAGAAAATAATGTCCAAGGTTGTCTTGGCCTATCGACAAGATATTTTTCCTGCCATTTCCATTGAGGATGTTTTGCCATAAACGGTTTCACCATAAATGGAATACCACAAGCTCTACCCCATCTAGCACAAAATTTCATTTCTTTTACTAATGTAGCATCTGTAACAATACCATCGTAACAACCCTTTGGCATATATGGATATGGGTTGCTTGCTGATTGTGAACTCATATGAGCTCTTGGATCCACATCAGAATGACAACAGATAGTATTAGCACCAGGGGAATGTCTCTTAGAATATACATCATAATGATCTGCCATCATAGTTTCTCCTGATTTTATATCTATCCTTCCAAAATACTGATCTAATAAAATAGGCCATCTTACTCTTCTACCACCAGTTTCTGTACGAATATCATTATACCCTGCTTCATCACATTCCAAATTACGTATCCTCGGATCATCTACTACATTACACCCAAACCAATAGCCATCATTTTTCTTTTGAACATCTTGAAAATACAGCCCCTGTTCAAATTTTGCTATTTCATTGGTATTAGTATCTCCTAATAACCATGTTGCTGCGATACCACCATTATTTCCTTTATTCATCGTTTCAATAAACTGATCGATATTATCAGAATATTGCATAGCTAAGCGTGTTCTAACAAAATAAGGAATTCCATTAGCATCGTAACTATTAAACCCAGCAATTGTTGTCTCTACTCCTACAAGCCCTTTAGAATTAATAAAAAAATCTGTTCCGCTATACACATAACATGCTGTTCCTTGCATGATTACCTTGTGCCCTTTATCTGGAACAATATCTAATATGTAATTGTTATTTTGCCCTGTCCAAAAATAATCAAAAGATGAATGGGCGATAACGATTTTCCCATCTTTTGTAGCTTTCCCTGTAGCTACAAAGGCACTACAACGGCCGTTATTTTTTTTATTTTTATTAGACAAGTTTTTTACATAATCAGACTTAACATAGGGCCACCAATTTTCTGTTATCTCTAAAAACGCATTCCACCCTATTATCTCATCTAATGTTGTAGGAACACCTGCTTTTGTTAAGCCATCGGCTATACCTTGCATTTCTTCTATTAATTCTTCTGGTATTTTATCTTTTTGCATTTTTACAGCTTCATTTACGAAATACTCATATGTCATACCTTCAGTTTCATAAATTAAAGAAGACAAACACCTTAAATTCTTCTTATAAATATCAGAAGTTAAATACCCATGTTGAAATCCCCTTTCATATGGCGTTCCTTCGATATGAACATAGTTCCATCCATTTTTATGATAGCGATAACCCTTCTTGTAATAGGTTTTTTCTCCATCTTTATTGCTATTATCTTGGTCATGATAGCCATATGCAATGGTGCAAATAGATAAAAAACAAAGTAGTAATTTCATCATCTTCCTCAAAAATTATTTATATTTTTTTCATAACATATGTTTCTTCAAAAATAAATGAAGAATTAATTATCTTGATTTTACTGGAAAATTTGAGAAAATATTGCGAAAAAGGAAATTTAAATGACTAGTCTATCTTCTACTATCAAACTTACCCCGATGATGGAACAATGGAACAATTGTAAACAAAAAGCAAAAGATGCACTTTTACTTTTTCGATTAGGCGATTTTTACGAAGCATTTTATGAAGATGCTTATATCATTTCAAAAGAGCTTGAATTAACTCTTACACAAAGGCAAAAAATACCTATGTGTGGCGTCCCTCACCACACAGCTGATAATTATGTAGATAAGCTAATAGCAAAAGGCTTTAAAGTAGCTATAGCAGAACAAGTAGAAGACCCAAAAACAAAAAAAGGACTTGTAAAAAGAGACATTGTTCGCATCTTATCTCCAGGAACAGTTGTAGAATCAAATTTATTATCTGATAAATCTAATAACTTCTTTGTATGTATAACACAAATTGGAAAAATTTTTGGCCTTTCGATAATTGATTTAACGACAGCGGAATTTCGAGTGATGGAAATAGAAGATAAAAAACACCTTACCGATGAGCTGTTTAGAATAAAACCAAAAGAATTTCTATTATCGAAAAAATTTCATAAAGAACAAAATGATTTTTTAGAAGACTTGTCTCATCATTTTTCATTTATTTTAAATACAAAAGAAGATTGGTACTTTGATCATGGCTTAGCTGCAGATACACTAAAGCTACATTTTAAACTGCATTCTTTAGATACTTTTGGCCTGCAAGGGTTAATTCCATCTATTTCTGCTGCTGGAGCATTACTTACATACCTGCAAGAAGATCTGCAAATAAATCTAACTCATATTCAATCTATAAAAAAAGACAATCCCTCTTTATATATGTCTTTAGACTCTTCTTGCATGCGTAATTTAGAGATAATTGAATCAAAAAATACTAAAGAAAACACCCTTCTTCATTTGTTAGATAAAACAAAAACTCCAATGGGAGGGAGGCTTTTATCATATTGGGTAAAACACCCCCTACTAGATATTGAAACGATAAAACAAAGACAAGATACAATAAAAGAACTGTTAAATGATAATGACAAGATATCTGAGCTTACATCTAATCTTTCAAATATTAGGGATTTAGAAAGGCTAATTATAAAAATATCTACTAACTATGCAGGGCCAAAAGACATAGTCTTTCTAAAAAACTCTCTAAAAACTATCCCTTCAATCAAGAAATTGATTGTAAATTTCTCATCTTCATTATTTTTATCGATAAATGAAAAAATTAAAGATACTAAAAAACTCTATGACCTCACTGATGAAGCCCTTGTTGAATCCCCACCTTTTAGAATAACTGATGGAGGCTCATTTAAAGATGGGTTTGATAAAGATTTAGATGAGCTTAGAGAAATTAGGCAAAATAGTAAAAATTGGATAGTATCATATCAACAAACCTTAAGAGAAGAAACAGGAATAAAAAATTTAAAAGTAGGATTTACAAGAGTCTTTGGATACTACATAGAGATAAGTAAAGGCCAAGCTAATAAAGAACTTCCTGACAATTTTTTTAGGAAACAGACCCTTGCCAATTCCGAGAGGTTTTTTACCGAAGAATTAAAAAACTTTGAACATAAGGTGCTAACAGCTGAAGAAAGAATAAAAGCAATAGAAACAAACCTGTTTAATGAATTAAAAGAAAAAATCCTAAAATTTAATGATGATATTAGATCAACAGCAACAGCAATAGCTCTTATTGATACTTTGCTATCTCTAACTATTTGCGCCAAAGAATATAATTATTCCTGCCCTGTTGTAGATGAGAGTGATATAATAGATATAAAAGAGGGAAGGCACCCTATAATTGAAAATAGCATGTATATGAGTGAATTTATTCCAAATAATACTCTATTAAATGAAGAAAATAGATTGTTTTTGATAACTGGTCCAAATATGGCTGGCAAATCTACATATATTAGGCAAGTGGCATTAATCGTTATACTTGCTCAGATAGGGTCTTTTGTCCCTGCAAAATCTGCACATATAGGTGTTATCGACAAGGTATTTTCTAGGATAGGCGCTAATGACGATATTAGCAGGAATCAATCAACCTTTATGGTTGAAATGATGGAGACAGCAAATATCTTACATAATGCCACTTCAAAATCATTAGTCATACTTGATGAAATAGGAAGAGGCACTAGCACATACGACGGCATATCTATTGCATGGTCAGTAGCGGAATTTCTTCTAACAACGAATAATAAAAAAGCTAAAACACTTTTTGCTACACACTATTGGGAATTAACAGAAATGGAGAAAAAAATTAAAGGAGCTATCAATTACAATGTAGCTGTTGAAGAGACAGAACAAAAAATAGTATTTTTAAGAAAAATTATTAAAGGAGGAACAGATAAAAGC